>JAFOFP010000216.1 GCA_017387285.1 Lachnospiraceae bacterium | reverse complement strand
TTACTCGTTGATGCCGGTAACAACGCCGGAACCTACGGTTCTACCACCCTCACGGATAGCAAAACGCAGACCTTCTTCGATAGCGATGGGGGTGATCAGCTCAACGTTCATGGTAACGTTATCGCCAGGCATGCACATCTCAACGCCTTCGGGCAGGTGTACAACACCGGTAACGTCGGTAGTTCTGAAGTAGAACTGAGGACGGTAGTTGTTGAAGAAAGGAGTATGACGGCCGCCTTCTTCTTTCTTCAGGATGTAAACTTGACCCTCAAATTTGGTGTGGGGGTTGATGGTGCCGGGTTTGCACAGAACTTGACCACGCTCGATGTCGGTTCTTTGAACACCACGCAGCAGAGCACCGATGTTATCGCCAGCCTCAGCGTAGTCCAGAATTTTTCTGAACATCTCGATACCGGTTACAACGGTTTTTGCTTTCTCATCAGACAGACCAACGATCTCTACCTCGTCGCCGGTTTTCAGTTGACCACGCTCTACACGGCCGGTAGCAACGGTACCACGACCGGTAATGGAGAATACGTCCTCAACGGGCATCAGGAAAGGCTTATCAACGTCACGCTCAGGGTTAGGGATGTACTCGTCGATCTGCTCGAACAGCTCAACGATCTTGTCTCCCCAAGGACCCATGGGGTTGTTCAGAGCTTCCAGAGCGGAACCCTGGATGATAGGAGTGTCATCTCCGGGGAACTCGTACTCGTTCAGCAGCTCACGGATCTCCATGTCTACCAGTTCAAGCAGCTCTTCGTCATCAACCATATCACACTTGTTCATGAATACTACAACGTAGGGAACGCCTACCTGACGAGCAAGCAGGATGTGCTCACGGGTCTGAGCCATAACACCATCGGTAGCAGCTACAACAAGGATAGCACCATCCATCTGTGCAGCACCGGTGATCATGTTCTTAACGTAGTCAGCATGTCCAGGGCAGTCAACGTGTGCGTAGTGACGCTTGTTGGTCTCATACTCAACGTGTGCGGTGGAGATTGTGATACCACGTGCACGCTCCTCGGGAGCCTTGTCGATCTGATCGAATGCTACTGCATTACCGGTTCCCAGTCTCTTGTTCAGGGTGTAGGTGATCGCAGCGGTCAGAGTGGTCTTACCATGGTCAACGTGGCCGATGGTACCAATGTTACAATGGGGCTTGCTTCTTTCGAATTTAGCTTTAGCCATCTTTGAAATCCTCCTTAAACTTTCCCTAATTAGGGTGTTTTCATAGTTTGCAAATTAAACTGAGTTTATTATATTGCATAAGTCTTTTTTTTTCAAGACTTATTTCCATTATTTTGCCTTTTCAGCAAGAACTTTTTCCTGTACGTTCTTCGGAACCTTCTCATAGTTGTTGAAGAACATGGAATAGGATGCACGACCCTGAGTCTTGGAACGCAGGTCGGTAGCATAACCGAACATCTCAGCAAGGGGAACGAAGCCCTTGATCAGCTTAGCGCCGTTGATGTCCTCAAATGCCTCGATACGACCACGACGGGAGTTGATATCACCGATAACATCACCCATGTACTGCTCGGGAGTGCTAACCTCTACACGCATGATCGGCTCAAGGAGTACGGGGTTGGACTTTCTCATAGCCTCTTTGAAAGCCATGGAACCGGCAATGTGGAATGCCATCTCGGAGGAGTCAACCTCATGGTAGGATCCATCGTAGCAGTTTGCTCTTACACCCAGTACCTCGTATCCGCCCAGAATACCGGACTTCATAGCTTCCTGGATACCTGCATCTACTGCGGGGATATACTCCTTGGGAATAGCACCGCCGACAACGGTGTTAACGAACTCATAGGTCTTATCTGCGTTAGGATCCATGGGCTCGAACTTAACCTTACAGTGTCCGTACTGACCACGTCCACCGGACTGCTTAGCGTACTTGGAATCAACCTCTGCATTGCCGCCGAAGGTCTCCTTGTATGCTACCTGAGGCTTACCAACGTTTGCCTCAACCTTGAACTCACGAAGCAGACGGTCAACGATGATCTCCAGATGAAGCTCACCCATACCAGCGATGATGGTCTGTCCGGTCTCATGGTTGGTGGATACACGGAAGGTAGGATCCTCCTCTGCCAGCTTTGCAAGAGCCTCACCCATCTTGTCCTGACCAGCCTTGGTCTTAGGCTCGATAGCGATATCGATAACGGGCTCGGGGAACTCCATGGACTCAAGGATTACAGGATGCTGATCATCGCAAAGGGTATCACCGGTGGTGGTGAACTTACAGCCTACAGCTGCTGCGATATCGCCGGAGTAAACCTTGTCCAGCTCTGCTCTCTTGTTTGCGTGCATCTGGAGGATACGACCGATACGCTCCTTCTTGCCCTTGGTTGCGTTCAGTACGTAAGAACCGGAGTTCATGGTACCGGAGTAAACGCGGAAATATGCCAACTTACCAACGAAGGGGTCGGTCATGATCTTGAATGCCAGAGCTGCGAAAGGCTCCTCGTCGGAGGAATGTCTCTCGATCTCGTTTCCATCCATATCCACACCCTTGATTGCAGGGATGTCTACGGGTGAAGGCATGTACTGAAGAATGGCATCCAGAAGCTTCTGTACGCCTCTGTTGCGGTATGCGGAACCGCAGCATACGGGAACTGCAGTACACTCACAGGTTCCCTTACGCAGTGCTGCCTTCAGCTCATCTACAGAAGGCTCCTCGCCCTCCAGGTAAGCCATCATCAGGTCATCGTCCAGCTCGCAGATCTTCTCTACCAGCTCAGTACGATACAGCTCTGCATCGTCCTGCATATCTGCAGGAATGTCGGTAACGGAGATATTCTCTCCCTTATCATCATGATAAATATAAGCTTTCATCTCGAACAGATCGATGATGCCCTTGAACTCGTCCTCTTTACCGATGGGCAGCTCAAGAATGATGGCATTCTTACGAAGTCTGTTACGGATCTGGTCTACAGCACCATAGAAATCTGCACCCATGATATCCATCTTGTTGATGAATGCCATACGGGGTACGTTGTAGGTGTCAGCCTGACGCCATACGTTCTCAGACTGAGGCTCTACACCACCCTTTGCACAGAATACACCAACCGCACCGTCAAGTACACGCAGGGAACGCTCAACCTCTACGGTGAAGTCTACGTGTCCGGGAGTATCAATGATGTTGATACGATGCTCTAATGCACCGGGCTTGGTCTTGGTGAACTCCTGCTGAGTCCAGTGACAAGTGGTAGCTGCAGATGTGATGGTAATACCACGCTCCTGCTCCTGGGCCATCCAGTCCATGGTAGCAGTACCCTCGTGGGTATCACCGATCTTGTAGTTAACACCGGTATAGTACAGGATACGCTCAGACAGAGTAGTCTTACCTGCATCGATGTGAGCCATAATACCGATGTTTCTGGTTCTCTCCAATGGATATTCTCTTCCAGCCAAAGGTTTTTCCTCCTTAATCAAACAAAGCGGTAATTAGAAACGATAGTGAGCAAATGCCTTGTTTGCCTCTGCCATCTTGTGCATATCTTCTTTTCTCTTAACCGCGGAACCGGTGTTGTTTGCTGCATCCATGATCTCGTTAGCAAGTCTCTCTTCCTGAGTCTTCTCGCCTCTCTTACGGGAGAACATGGTCAGCCAACGAAGCGCCAGAGCCTGTCTTCTGTCGGGCTTAACCTCGATCGGCACCTGGTAGGTAGCACCACCTACACGCTTTGCCTTAACCTCGAGCATAGGCATGATGTTGTTCATAGCCTCCTCGAATACTTCTACTGCGGGCTTGCCGGTCTTCTCCTCTACGCGCTCGAAAGCACCGTAAACGATCTTCTGTGCAACACCCTTCTTTCCATCCAGCATAATGTTGTTGATCAGCTTGGTCACAACTTTATTGTTGTAGATGGGATCTGCTAATACTTCTCTTTTCCAATTATGTCCTTTACGTGGCACGTTACTTCCCTCCTTAATTATGATACCGGCCCTTTTCTCGCCGGCCAGACAGCGGAATGTCTGAATTAAATCCTCGGTACTCACACAATCAAGCATGTTCGCGCTCGGTCTCTATCATTTAACGCTGCAACCTACAGGAAAAATGCTTCCATTCCGTGCACTACACAAATCTTAAACTGTGAAACTCTGATTTACCGAATTACTTCTTAGGACGCTTTGCGCCGTACTTGGAACGAGCCTGACGTCTGTTTGCAACGCCTGCTGTATCCAGGGTTCCTCTGATGATGTGGTAACGGGTACCGGGCAAGTCCTTTACACGGCCGCCACGAATCAGAACAACGCTGTGCTCCTGAAGATTGTGACCTTCACCGGGAATGTAGCTGGTAACTTCGATTCCGTTGGAAAGACGAACTCTGGCAATCTTTCTGAGTGCGGAGTTAGGCTTCTTAGGGGTAGTAGTCTTAACTGCGGTACACACGCCTCTCTTCTGAGGGGAGCTAACATCGGTAGCTCTCTTCTGCAGGGAGTTGAATCCCTTCTGCAGTGCAGGTGCGGTGGACTTCTTCTCAGTCGTCTGTCTTCCCTTTCTCACTAACTGGTTGAATGTAGGCATTCTTTTCACCTCCTGTGGTTTTTCGCTTCTTTTGCCTGATGGTTGCTGTTCATCAGCGTTTTACGCACACAAAAATACAACGTACTTTGCGCACGCCCTAACATTATATACACTGCACCATCGGTTGTCAAGGCTATTTTTTGTATTTTTCTATATTTTATTTTCCGTTTTTTTCTCCTCTTTCAAAGCCTTTCTTTCCTGCTTATCCCGCTTAAAATGGCCCTTAATCAGAGACACCAGACAGCCCACCAGCAGGGCCGGTATCGTGTATACCAACAGAAGAAGGATGGGTGCAAAAATGACCTCAACCAAAAAGTCCTTTCCTCTGATCCCACCCTTGCTCATATAGGTAGAAATCAAATCACAGACCCAGGTGAGCACACAGCTGCTGGCTCCCACAATAAGGATCGACTGCTCTGCATTTTTGGAAAAGATAAGCGCTAACACCGCACCGATGATAACCGATGCCCACGCCATTATACTCTCGATCGTGCCAAAGGAGTCGATAAAAAAATATTTGACCATGATGACAGAGATGACCACTATCGCCAGCGCAATCAGGATCCCCCTCAGCATGCCGTCATTCTCCGATTTTCCGGATGTCTTAACGCCTACTTATACCTTACACACATGAGCATCAGACCCTGGGCCGGTGCCATGGGACCGGCCTTTTTCCTGTCCTTTGCTGCCAGGATCAGGCTCAGCTCCTCCGGTGTTAATGCCCCGCGACCCACCTCGATAAGTGTTCCGGTAATAATCCGCACCATGTTCTGTAAAAAACCATCTCCGGTAAAGCGAAATACCAATTCATCACCTTCTTCCAGAATCTCTATCTGTGTCACATTGCGCACTGCCGACTTTTTAAAGGAAGGATTCCCGCAAAAGGAGGTAAAATCATGAATCCCGCACAGGCGACGGGCTCCGTCCCGCATAGCTTCCACATTCAATGAAGATACATTGTCCAAAACAGTAACCTGCTTCCGCTCAAATACCGGTTTTGTCTCACCCACATACAAGCGATACTGATAGACTTTTCCCACCGCACTCAGACGGGCATGAAACCGAAGCGGCACCTCCCCAATCTCCTTCACCGCAATATCCTCCGGCAGCAAGGCATTGAGCCTGTTCCGAAGCTCAAGGGGTTCCATTGAAGACTTTAACTGCACATTAGCCACCTGCCCCATGGCATGAACCCCCGCATCTGTACGGCCGGAACCATTTACTGAAACCGTTTCTCCGGTAATCTCACTAATTAAATACTCAATTTTTCCCTGTATCGTATTCGCAGTATTCCCCTGTTTCTGCCATCCGCTGTAGCGGGTTCCGTCGTAACAGATCACCATTTTCAGATTCTGCATTTTTTCGCCTCCCAATAAATATATCCAAAATGTGAAGACTGCACAAATTTTTCCTTTTTCGACGTTGTTTTCAAAATAGTACAATCCACTTATCCACATTATCCACAAAAGTTATCCACATTCAAAACCCCTTGTTTTTCCTGCGTTTTCCACTTATGCACCGAGTTATCCACAATATCCACAATCATAGAGCACTTTTTTGTGGATTAGTTTTTCCTGTCAAGACCAAACAGACGTTTTGTGGATATCTACGAAAATGCACTTTTTCGACAAAAAGAAACTTTTTTCTCTTGACAAAACGGGACGAAACGCATTTACCGCATCTCGCCCCGTATTTCCCTTTTTCTTCACGGTTTTACCAAGAAAATTTTCATTCTCCCGCAAGGGTTCCCCCCTCATCACGGCATAATGCTCACCGCACAGTAAATATCCGCATAGTTGATACTGGAAATCGTTACACCCAAACTCTCGTTGGCCGCATGGATCATCTGACCGTTTCCAATGTAGATCGCCACATGGTAGATCACACCGTTTCTCGCATAGAACAGCATATCTCCCGGGCGGATCTGATCCAATCCCACTCTGGTTCCGCAGTTTGCCTGATAAACCGAGTAATGGGGGAGTGAGTATCCATAATGACCGTAAACCAACATGGTAAAGCCCGAGCAGTCCACACCGTATGTCAAGCTCTCGCCACCCCACCCATAGGTAACCCCCAAAAACTGCTTCGCGTAATTGATCAGAGAGTTTCGCTCTGCCATCGCTGCTGCCTCAGCTGCCTTGCGGGCCTCCTCCTCAGCTTTGCGGCGGGCCTCCTCCTCAGCTGCCTGCTGTGCGCGCTCAGCCGCTTCCTCAGCTGCCTTTCGCTCTTCCTCCGCTTTACGTCGGGCTTCCTCGGCCGCCTCAGCCGCTGCCTTTTTTGCCGCCTCCTCAGCCGCGATCTCATCCAGAGACTTTGCCGTGTCAAACTCGACAAACACCGTCACATACTGTTTTGCCAC
>JAFOFP010000215.1 GCA_017387285.1 Lachnospiraceae bacterium | reverse complement strand
GAATGGTAAAATTTCCTATTATAATCAATCTTTTGAACAGTATGATTTTGAAATCCGGAAAAAGCCCTGAGACTTGAGATAAAAATTGACTTTTTGCCGGAAAATCGCTATAATAAATCAGGATATTACGATGTGTAATATTAGCATTTATTATATTAGTCTTGCTGAATAGGCCTTTTGCCAGAGGAGGATATCATGAGATGCCCTTACTGTAATGATGAAAACCTGAAAGTAATTGATTCTCGTCCTATGGACGAGGAGAATGCGATCCGCCGCCGCAGACAGTGTGAAAACTGCGGAAAGCGGTTTACTACCTTTGAAAAGGTTGAGACGATCCCGTTAATGGTGGTAAAAAAGGACAATACCAGAGAACCCTATAACCGCTCAAAGATTGAGGCGGGAGTGTTGAGTGCTTGTCATAAGCGACCTGTTTCCGTGGAGGATATCAATCGGATGATCGATGAGATCGAGGCAAAACTCTTTCAGATGGATAGCAAGGAGATTTCCACAACGGACATCGGTGAGTTGGTAATGGAGAAACTCAGAGCATTGGACGAGGTTGCCTATGTGAGGTTTTCCTCGGTTTACCGCGAGTTTACCGACGTTCAGACCTTTATGAAGGAACTGGAAAAGCTCTATAAAAAGAAAAAGAGGTAAGTGATGTTTGAACTGTTTTATCCGGATCAGCTCATCGATTCGGTCTATGGTTTTGACTTTGCAGGCATGAAAACGCAGGGTTACCGGGCGGTGGTCTTTGATATTGACAATACCCTGGTTCCCCACGGGGCACCGGCCACAGACGAGGCCGTGCGATTGTTTGAACAGCTGCGCAGTCTGGGTTTTGCCACCTGTCTCATGTCAAATAATAAGGAACTCCGAGTGAAGTCCTTTGCAAAGCAGGTGGCCAGCCCTTATCTCTATAAAGCGGGGAAACCGCTGAAAAGAGGCTATTTGAAAGCCATGGAGATTATGGGTGCCACAGCAAAGGACACCCTGTTTGTGGGAGACCAGCTCTTCACTGATGTCTGGGGCGCAAAGCGATGTGAGATATACTGTATTTTGTCTAAACCGATTGACCCCAGGGAAGAGATACAGATCGTTTTGAAACGAAGGCTGGAAAAACCGGTGCTGAGAGAGTATGAGCGGCGGACTTTGAAGGATAAAGGAAAGTTTTAAATAAGAATTATGAAGAAACCGCAAAATTCTACTTGAAATTATGCGGATCTTGTAGTAAAATCTTACGAGATGTTAATGTCGATAAGTATGACATTAACCGTGATTAGCCTAAGGAGGATTTATTTATGGTATCAGCTGGCGATTTCCGTAATGGTATGACCGTTGAGATTGAGGGAAACGTATTCCAGATCGTAGAGTTTCAGCATGTAAAGCCCGGTAAGGGAGCTGCGTTTGTTCGTACAAAGATGAGAAACATCATCAGTGGTGGTGTTATCGAGAAGTCTTTCCGTCCTACCGAGCGTTTTGAGAATGCTCACATTGACCGTGTAGATATGCAGTATCTGTACAACGACGGTGAGTTCTATAACTTCATGGATGTTAACACCTTCGACCAGATCGCTCTGAATGATGAGCAGGTTGGCGATGCGCTGAAGTTTGTTAAGGAGAATGAGATGGTTAAGATCTGCTCTTACAAGGGCAATGTATTCTCCATCGAGCCTCCTCTGTTCGTAGAGCTGGTGATCACCGACACCGAGCCCGGATTCAAGGGCGACACCGCTACCGGTGCTACCAAGCCCGCTACCGTTGAGACCGGTGCAGTTGTTTACGTACCTCTGTTCGTAAACCAGGATGATAAGATCCGTATCGACACCAGAACCGGCGAGTACATGGCAAGAGCATAATTGATCAAAGCAAATGATGAGGGCTGCTGCAGGGATGCGGCGGCCCTCAGTTGTTCTATGGGGGAATGATCGATGAAGTATGTATTGATTGCATTGGCCATCCTGGTCTTCTTTATGGTCCAATATCGGATTGAGCTAAAGAAGAAAGAAAAACGGGTGCGCGCGAGGATCCGCAGTGAGTGGGGGACATACGCGGACAGGCAATTCACCGCTGAAGAATTATATATGGTTTCATCCTATCATCGCCAGCAGGGGGCGGGATTTACCATTGACGATATTACCTGGAATGATCTGTCCATGGATGACATATTCACCTCACTTAACCGAACCTATTCCTCTGTGGGCGAGGAGTATCTTTATCACGTCCTTCGCACGCCCTCTTTTTCTGAAGACGAGCTGAAGGAACGTGCGAGAGTAGCTGATGTGTTCACCCGACAGGAAAAGAACAGAGAGGATGCAGCATTTCTGCTAAACGGTATCGGAAAGAACTATCGCAATCCTTTCACAGAATATGTGATCCGCCTGATGGATCTGAAGGTTCAGGGAAATCTTTTTCACATCAGTGTTCTGCTGATGATCATCATGGCAGTTATTCTGACCTTTACGGTTTCCGGGATCGGTCTGCCGTTATTGTTTGGAGCGTTGGTGTTCAGTATTGTCACCTATTACAAGACGAAAGGTGAAGTGGAGCCTTATTTTACCTGCATTCAGAAGATATTGCGTCTTTCCGATGCGGGACAGAAGCTTGCTGCCCTTTCTATACCGGAATTAAAGGAATATCTGGACGAGTTAGGGAAGCTTTCTGCCACAATCCGCAGAAAATCTGCATTGGTCGGTCTTATGCAGACAGGGAGCGCCATGAACGGTTCGCTGGCAGACATGGTGCTTGATTATCTGCGAATGGCTACCCATATTGATCTCATCGTGTTTAATCAGATCAACCGTGGATTTAAGCATCATCAGGAAGATATTTTCCGGCTGTTCGAACTGATCGGCCGCCTGGAACTGGGGCTTGCCATTGCTTCCTTTAGGGCAGGACAGCGGATTTGCTGTGAGCCGGAGCTTTCCGGTACACGGCCCCGTCTGAAGGCAGAGAATATGGTACACCCCCTGGTTTCTGATCCGGTGCCGAACAGTATCGAGACAGATGGACATGTGCTGCTGACGGGATCCAATGCGTCCGGTAAGTCTACCTTCTTAAAAACCGTTGCCATCAACAGTATTTTGGCCCAGACATTATATACGGTGACTGCCACAGAATGGCGTTCACCCTGGTTCAGGGTATTTTCCTCCATGGCCTTAACGGATAATCTGTTTGAGAAAGAAAGTTATTTTATCGTTGAGATCAAGTCGTTGAAGCGGATCATTGACCGGATGGATGAGAATGATTATCCGATTTTGTGTTTTGTGGACGAGGTCCTTCGCGGAACCAACACTGTGGAGCGTATTGCAGCTTCGGCACAGATACTCAAAAACTTTGCCGGTAAAGGGGTTCTCTGTTTCGCAGCCACCCATGATATCGAATTGACCGCATTGCTGGCCCCTTACTATGCCAATTATCACTTTACCGAGACCGTGAGAGAGAATGACGTGTATTTCCCTTATCTGCTGAAAAACGGTCCGGCTACCAGCAGGAATGCTATCCGGCTCCTTGGTGT
>JAFOFP010000214.1 GCA_017387285.1 Lachnospiraceae bacterium | reverse complement strand
TCTGCTGGTGTGCTATCCGCATCACTTATATCACCATCGCGGTGGCAATGATCCCGGAAATCCACGTGATTTTCTGGGCCTATCCCCTGACCTGGTCGCTCAGCTCAGTGGTGTTTCTGATCTATCTTTTAAAGGTAGATTGGGTCCATGGGTTTGAATCAATGCCCCGGCAATAACACTTACACAGATTTTTTTAACTCTCCGATAAATCGGGGATCCGTACCGCAGCAGCCTCCCACAATTCCGGCTCCCGCCGCCATCAATGTCCTCATATGCCGGCCAAATACCTCCGGCTCCATGGGGTAAACGGCCTCACCCCACTCATTGATGATGGGAAGCCCTGCATTTGGCTTTACGATCACCGGCACACTGACCCGCTCTTTCAGATTGCGAATGATACACTCCAGCTGATCCGGCCCGCAGGAACAGTTGATTCCCACTGCAGCTGCGCCCATAGCCTCCAGATTCGCGGCAATATCGATAACATTACCACCAAAATAACAGCTGCCATCACTTTCCACCGTGAGGGTACACATCACCGGGAGGTCGCAGACCATCGCCGCCGCATCAAGGATCGCCATGGCCTCGTCTGCGCCGAGCAATGTCTCGCCCACCAGCAAATCCACCCCCGCGTCAACCAATTCACTGATCTGCTCCTGATAGAGTGCCACCCTGTTTTCATAAGATAACTCACCCTCGTCGGTCACAGGATAACCGATAGTGGTGATATCTCCCGCCACCAGCGCCTGTCCATCGGCAGCCTCTCTGGATATCTGCACCAATTTATGATTCAGCTCACTGAGCCTGTCCTCCAACCCAAAGCGCTTCAGACTGGCACGATTTGCCCCAAAGGTAGGCGCATAGACGATATCGCTGCCCGCCTCCACATAGGCTCTCTGCAGAGCGATAACAGCTTCAGGATGGGCAAGTGCCCACTCCTCCGTGCAGACACCCTTGGGCATACCGGCCTTTGTCAGATTGGAACCGGTGGCTCCGTCAAGGATCAATATCTTTTTTTCTGTCCGTTCTGCAAATTCCTTTTTTGTCATCTCGATTCTCCATTCACTGCCTTGTCCCATTACAGCCTGCCGCATAACACAGGCCTTTTTCTCCGGCCCAAATCGATATCATTTCGCCTACCGGTACTGTTTCACTTCACCTCAAGTCGTCCCGATGCACCGCAGGGCAGTACCAGTCCGTTTCCGGATACCGGAAGCCCGATCTCATCTGCCGTCACCACGCCACCGGTCTTAGGAAGAATCGCAGTGGATATCATATAGTTCAGCACCGCAGGCTGCAAACCTGTGGTATAAGAATTGATCAGGAAAAACAGAGGCTTATCGGACATCAGCTGACTGCAAAGCTGGATCAGCGGATAAATGCTGGTCTCGATCTTCCAAACCTCGCCCTTAGGACCTCTTCCATAGGAAGGGGGATCCATGATAATACCGTCGTAATGATTACCTCTGCGGATCTCACGCTCTACAAATTTCACACAGTCGTCAACGATCCAACGGATGGGTGCATCTCCCAGACCGCTGGACACCGCATTTTCCTTCGCCCAACCGACCATACCCTTGGACGCGTCCACATGGGTAACAGAAGCACCGGCTGCTGCCGCTGCCAGCGTAGCGCCTCCGGTGTAAGCGAACAGATTAAGCACCTTGACCGGGCGATCTGCCTTTTTGATCAGATCGGAAAACCAGTCCCAGTTGGCTGCCTGCTCCGGGAACAGGCCTGTATGCTTGAAGCTGAAAGGCTTCAGATTAAAGGTCAGGCTATTGTAGGAAATACTCCACTGCTCCGGCAGTCCGAAAAACTCCCACTCGCCGCCGCCCTTATTGCTGCGGTGATAATGGCCGTTCATCTTTTTCCAACCCTTATGATTTTTCGGCGTAGTCCAGATCACCTGCGGATCCGGTCTCACCAACAGATAATCTCCCCAACGCTCCAGCTTTTCTCCGTCGGTACAATCTATCACTTCATAATCTTTCCAATTTTCTGCGATCCACATAATTTATTTACCCCTGCTTCGATTAAGTTACGCATTAAATCACCATGATTTTATCATACGCAACCATTAATTTCAACTGATTAATTAGGGTTCATCACCACTTACCTTCATCAAAACAGCCCGGTCACAAAGATCTCGATTCCGATCGCGATCAGAATCACACCGCCAAAGATCCCCGCCTTTCCGGCGATCTTATTTCCCACGGTCTTTCCGATGAGCAGACCGCTGTAGCAGATGGCATAGGTCACAGCTCCGATGAGGATCACCGCTGCCAGTGCCATGGAAAAGTCATACTCTGCGATGGTGAATCCAACCGACAATGCATCAATGGAGGTCGCCACGCCCTGAACCATCAGCGCTGCAATGGTCAGCTTGGGACACTCCTCACATTCACAATCCTTATTCTTAATGCTGTCATAGAGCATCTTTCCGCCGATATAGCACAGCAGGATCAGGGCAATCCAAGGGATCAGTTTCTCAAAGGCTTTGAAATACTGAACAATCGTATGGATGCAAACCCATCCGATCATGGGCATCAGTGCCTGAAATCCGGCAAACACTCCTGCGATCATCAGCATCCTGCCCCGCTTCATACAAGGCTCGTGAAGACCGTTGGCCAATGATACGGAAAAAGCATCCATTGCCAAACCTACCCCCAACAATATGCTGTTAAAGAAAAACATAAAATTCCATTCCATAGTCGCTCTCCTTACATATAAAAAATCCGAGTACGGTGAACACCATACCCGGAATACCAAACGACGCACTGACTCCATGTATAGCCTCACAGTTATACATGAGTCTCGCAATTTAAAGCAAGCCAGACCTCATCGGCCAGTATGTTGACTTGCTACACACGCTTGTGTGCTCGCTACTCCCTCATCGTTGTCAGTTATAACACCACCACAGAAAGTTAGTCAAGCCTATCTTTCTGTTTTATCCCGTTATTTCACCAATTTTATGTTTAGCCGTTTTCTATCTACGGCAAATGTTCATGCATAGTGATACCGACTGCGTTTTTTTCGGATAAACCAGACCGTCAACACTGCCGCCATTAACTCTGCCACCACACAGGAAATCCAAATTCCATCCAGATCCCAGATCAGAGGCAATAACATAACTGCCGCCACCTGAAACACCAGAGTCCTCAAAAAAGAGATCACTGCCGAGGTCAAACCGTCATTGAGGGCAGTAAAAAAAGATGAGCCATAGATGGCTAAACCGGCAAACAAAAAGGAAAGAGAAAAGATCAAAAACCCTCTGAGCGTCATTTCCAACAACACCGGATCATAGGAAACAAAAACAACCGACATCGGGCCGGCCAGCAACTCTGCCAGAACAAACATTGCCGCAGAGCAAACACCGATAATGGTCAGACTTTTCCTCAACAAGCCTTTCAGTTCCTCCCAATGACCTGCGCCATAATGGTAGCTGACTATCGGTGCACTTCCTACCGAATAGCCGATAAATACAGACAGAAAGGTAAAATTCACATACATGAGTACGCCATAAGCCGCCACCCCATCCTCACCGGCATACTTGATCAGTTGGACATTGTAGAGCATACCCACTACGGACATGGCAATATTGGACATAAGCTCCGATGAACCGTTGATGCAGGCCTTTTGCAGGGAATGGCCGTCGTATTCTGTTTTTGTCAATCTCAGCAGACTGGTATTCTTTCGTGAGAAATAGATTAGCGGTACAATACCGCCCACTGTCTGGCTAAGCGCAGTCGCTGCAGCCGCACCAACCAAGCCCCAGTGAAAAACGGCAATAAACAACGCATCCAGCACCATATTGGTCACTCCCGATGCCACCGTAACCGCCAGTCCCAGCTGAGGTTTTTCTGCGGTCACAAAAAAACTCTGGAACTCAAACTGCAGGATGAAGGGTGTCATGGATAGGAGAATAATCCGTCCGTAGATCACGCAATTCTCCAGCAATTCCCCCTCTGCTCCCAGCCATCCCATGATAGGGCGCAAAAAAAGCTGAGCCAACACGGTGATTACCAGACCGCAGACAAGGGTCACATAGACAAACAGGGAAAACTGCCGATTAGCCAGTTCAAGCCTTCCCTCACCCATCGTTTTCGCGATCAACGCGCCTCCACCGGTTCCGAACATAAATCCGATCGCACCCAAAACCATCAAAAAAGGCATAATAAAATTCACAGCTGCAAAGGGCGTCTTACCCACAAAATTGGACACAAAAAAGCCGTCCACCACGCCATAAATCGAGGTGAAAATCATCATAAAGATTGATGGCAAGGTGAACCACAACAATTTTTTATAGGTAAAATGATCGGACAATTGAATGCGCATCAGTCTGACTTACGCCTCCCATTCTTAATCATACCGAGCAATTCTATCGCTTAGTCTCCTGATCTGTCAAGCCTTTTTGGGGAAATGGGCTGTATCTAAGAAACAGGCATTGGTGTCGGCAAACCTCCCCTGTGCATCCTTAACCGTAATTCGCAGATATCGGTCACTGTCCAAAAAAGTGAAGGTCGCCTCATTGATCACTTTACCTTTTTCTGCCCGCACGGCCCTTGCACTGCGCTGACCGGTATTTAAGGCGATAGACACACAGTCGGAGCAGGATACATGGATCTCATTTCCTTCCACATACAGTTCGTAAATCTCCGGTCCGGAGGACGCATAGAAATCCCCCTTGAACAGTGCATTCATGATCGATTCATATTTCAATTCTTCTGCCTTGATCATCACAAACCCGCCGAAGGAATCACATCTGGGATCTTCCTCCGGGAATCGATTGTGATTGTCATCGGCCGCCACGGCAAAGATCCTATTCCCTTTGCGGAGCATATCATCATATACATTTGGTGCATAGGACGGATATCCCATTACCTCCGCTCCGTAGTTCAGGATCTCCATGGCATGCATTCCCTCATAGGCGGTATACTGCTCATAGGTTTCCAGTGACCATGCC
>JAFOFP010000213.1 GCA_017387285.1 Lachnospiraceae bacterium | reverse complement strand
TCGTGGGAGTGGCCGGCAGCGATGATCTTCACATCACCTCGCTGCAGCATGGTGGCAAAGATACCGGAATTGACCACGCCGCCCTGCATCAACTCGTCATGATCACCGGTGAGGCCGGATTCGGCAGGGTTATCTGCGACCATATTGATCTCCTGTGGAGCTACATGCATGATCGCCATGGCAGGAACCTTTTGTCCTTCCCGATTTTCCAGCGCTGTGGAAGCATTCCAGTACCACATCTGCTGTTCAAAGCGGATGATGTCCCACTTGCGGAAGTAGGGAGGTCGGTGGGGGAGCAACAGTGTATCCACATTGGCGCCGGTGGCAAAGACAGGCTCCTTGTGGTGGGTATCGAAAGCATATAGGACAAATGCTGTCTGTGAGCCGTCATGGGATAAAATCGGTGTGACATAATTGCACATGCCGGGGACGCCCGCTGGAGAGTGGCCGGAGATACAGTGGGGATAACTCTCATAGATAGCTGACTGTTTTTCGATGGGAACCTCCACATCGTAATCGTGATTGCCGTAGACATGCATCCAAGGGGTATGGGTCTCTTCCATGGGTGCAGTGAAAATATCCAGATATTCGGTGAAATCATCAAAAGATTTCAGAACCTTTCCGTTTACATTGTCGCCGCCGAGGATCACCAGATCAGGTTTCTGATCCTTAATCATGGCCCGGATGCCGTCCAGAGAGCGGGGGTCATAGTTCAGCGTCTCCTGGATATCGGAAAACATCAGGATACGGAAAGTGCCGTTTTCGCGGAAATGGAGAGTGGGTTTAGGTGTATGCTTCATGGGAAATACCGTCCTTTATCGGGTTAAGAGGATGTTTCTTTCATTAGTCTATATCATACGATCCTGTTCGTCAATACTTCTGATGGGGATGACAAAGAAACTGTTTTCCTATATTAGAAATCTGAAAAAGAACAGCATATCAGAGTGATCTGCTGAAAATAGAGCAGACTATAAAAATTGTATTTGACATTTTCTTCATAAAAGGTTAGTATATTATAAGTTGATAAAAGCGATGAGCAGAAGTAGTAGGAGTGACTTCCGGCAGCAGAGAGTCATCGGTTGGTGTGAGATGACCCGGAAAGCTTTGAACTGATCTGTGAGCTCCGCGGCTGAAATGTAGAGAGTTCGGACAGAGTGCTCGGTGTGAAGGCACCGGTGCTGTTCGGAAATTTATATAGTAAGCCCCGGCGGGTATTCCCGTTATAGGATGCTAAAGTGCAGGAGTATTCCTGAATGAGAGTGGTACCGCGTGAGGATCGTCCTTTCGTCTCTTGGTTGAGGCGGGAGGATTTTTTTAGTGATAAGTCCCCGGACGGCAGGTATCCCAAATTAATGAAAATACGCCATATGGCAGTAGAAGTGAGGTAATTATGGAAAAAATCTACAACCCCAGAGAAATCGAAAAGAAATGGCAGGATTTCTGGGCAGAGCATGAGACCTTTAAGACCGACGTCTGGGATTTCAGCAAGCCCAAATATTACGCACTGGATATGTTCCCCTATCCTTCCGGCGTAGGCCTTCATGCAGGTCATCCTGAGGGCTATACGGCCACCGATATTATGTCCCGTATGAAGCGTATGCAGGGCTACAATGTACTGCATCCCATGGGATATGACTCTTTCGGTCTGCCTGCAGAGCAGTATGCGGTGAGCACCGGAAATCATCCCAATGGATTCACGCAGGAAAACATCGAGACCTTCTCCAAACAGCTGAGAGAGCTGGGCATTGACTATGACTGGACCAAGATGATCGCTACCAGTGATCCTGAGTTCTATAAGTGGACCCAGTGGATCTTTAAGCAGCTGTATCTGGACGGCTATGCAAAATATGTGGACATGCCTGTAAACTGGTGTGAGGAGCTGGGTACCGTACTGTCCAACGACGAGGTTATTGACGGTAAGTCCGAGCGCGGCGGCTATCCGGTTATCCGTAAGAATATGAAGCAGTGGGTTATCAATCAGCCTGCATTCGCCGAGAAGCTGCTGGAGGGACTCGATGAGATCGATTGGCCTGAGTCCACCAAGGACATCCAGAGACACTGGATCGGCAAGTCCGAGGGAGTTGAGGTCGATTTTGAGATCGTAGGCGGAGGAAACTTCTCCATCTACACCACCTGTATTGAGACGATTTATGGTATTACCTTCATGGTATTAGCTCCCGACGGACAGATCGTTAAGGATCTGATGCCCAGAGTACAGAACCCCGAGGAAGTTCAGGCTTATATCGATGAGACCCTGAAGAAGAACGATATGGACCGTACTGAGCTGAACAAGACCAAGTCCGGCTGTATGCTGAAAGGACTTTACGCCATCAACCCTGTAAACGGTAAAGCGGTTCCTCTGTTTATCGGTGACTTCGTTCTGGCAAGCTACGGCACCGGTGCAGTTATGGCAGTTCCTTCCCATGACCAGAGAGACTTTGAGTATGCCATTGTTCACAATATTCCTATGATCCAGGTTATCGAGGGCAGAGATGTCAGCGAGTGTGCATTTGAGAAGTATGATTATCTGGGCAAGGGCTGTCGGCTCATCAATTCCGAGGAGTTCACCGGACTGACCGTTGAGGAGGCGAAGGAAGCCATCACGGATAAGCTGGTGAAGAAGGGTGTTACCGCGATCCAGTACTACGCGGTAGACAATAAAACTCACTCTGAAAACTGCGGCAAGATGATGTAATCTGATAATTTAACAAGCGACGGCGGCTCGGATTCGGGCCGCCGTTTTCTGTTGGTGCAGGTAAAAAAATC
>JAFOFP010000212.1 GCA_017387285.1 Lachnospiraceae bacterium | reverse complement strand
TCTCGACCATTCATATTTCCGACATAATCACGGCGGTACTCACGGACTTATAGTTTAAGCAAGGAAAGAAGGGGCTTCCTGAATATCCATGCAAGGGCCGCGACCAAAGCCCCAAGAATCCACCAAAAAGCCCCTAATTTTGCGCGTTTCCACCACGACAAGGGTTGCTCTACCTTGACCTCTTTGATGTGTTCTATCGACACGGAATCGCGCACTACGCGGATGCTATCTCTCCAACGGTCTCGGTAGATATAGCGGTCCTTGAATTTCTCAAGCCAAGGGACTGTACTCATAGCAACGCGAGTAAACATTGCCATAGGAGAGGTGAACGGGATGTAGGAGCAAATCTTCATCAGCAGGTTATCGACACTTCCGCTGGTCATGGAGAAGATAACCACCATAAAGCCGAACAGGAACAGGAAGGTCACCGGTTGTACAGCGGTGTTGATATCCTCCAGTTTGGAAACAGTGGAGGCGATTGCACCGTACAGGAATGCGTAGATCAGGAAGCCCAGCAGGAAGAATACCAGCATATAGCCGAACAGCTCCGGCGGGATATTAAAGAAGGAATCCACGAGCTCATTGCCGCCCCAGTATTCCTTATTGATGTTAAAGAACAGAAGTGCAGAGCCAAAGATCGCGATCAGCTGTGCAAGACCGGCAATACAGGAAGCCAGAACCTTACCGAACATCATACTGGTAGGCTTGGCGCTGGTGATCAGCACCTCCATAGCGCGGGAACTCTTTTCCGTAGCCACATTCATAGCTACCATCTGACCGTACAGCAGGATGACCATATACAGAGCAAAGATCATAATGTAGGTATAGAAGAAGCTCTGCATCTGATCCTTACCCAGCATTTCTACTTCACTGGTGATCTGAATGTTCATAACCTCTCCGGCCTGCTCTGGGGTCATACCACTGCCGATCATCGCATTTATCTGGTAGATCTGCTGTAGTACCTCACCCGCAATGGCTTCGTTAGCGTCGTACATAGAAAGGTTATTTACATAGTAGGTATACGAAGTAGGACCGGTCATTACAAAAGCACCCTCTGCATTGCCGGATGTGATCTGATCCTTGATGTAAGAGGTATCCTCATTGGTTACCTGCACATCATAATCGATAAAGGCAGCAGCAAAGGTCTGCTGCACCATTTCTGCTTGGGCAGGATCTTCTGCTTTCACCAGTAGGACAGGCAGATCATCCGGTGTCTGGACAGAATCATCGGATTCAAACAGACTTGTAATGCGGGGGAAAAACATGACCACTGCGATAATGACAACCAAGAAAATCGTCACGCCCACAAAGGCTTTGTTCTTTATGTAATTCTTCAATTCGAAATTGAGGATCTTTCCAAATTGTTTCATCGCTTAGCCCTCCGCAGCGGCGTCACCCGCGTATTCTACGAAGATATCATTCAGGGAAGGTTCATAGACCTTCACTTCGTCAACATCGTAATGCTCAACAAGACGAGACATGACTGCCTTCTTTTCTTCCGGAGAAGAAAGCTGGATCAGCAGCGCACCGTTTTCCATCACCTTACAGGCTGTGCCGAAATCGGTCTGGATCTGCTCAGGATACTCCGTGCGGACAACCAGGCGGTCTCGGGGATAATCCCGCTTGATGTCGTGGAGGTCGCCGTGAAGGGCAACCTTGCCCGCATTAAGAATGGCGATACTGTCGCAGAACTCCTCGATATAACTCATCTGGTGGCTGGAGAACAGAACAATCTTACCCTTGCTGATCTGCTCTTTGACAACATCTTTGAGGAGCATAGCGTTGACTGGGT
>JAFOFP010000211.1 GCA_017387285.1 Lachnospiraceae bacterium | reverse complement strand
TACACTACTTGCCTACCGGCGAGAAAAATGCTATGATAAAAGATAAGGCAAAAACGGCCAATTGTCATAGGACATGATTTGGAGGAACGAATGGCAGCAGTTGACCAAAGTAAAATCAGAAATTTCAGTATTATCGCCCATATTGACCACGGCAAATCCACCCTGGCAGACCGTATCATCGAGCATACCGGATTGCTCACCAGCCGTGAGATGCAGGAACAGATTCTGGACAATATGGATCTGGAGCGTGAGCGAGGCATTACCATTAAGTCTCAGGCGGTGCGCACCATATATAAGGCAAAGGATGGCGAGGAGTATATATTCAATCTTATCGACACCCCCGGCCATGTAGACTTTAACTATGAGGTGTCCAGATCACTGGCTGCCTGTGACGGAGCGATCCTGGTGGTTGATGCGGCTCAGGGCATTGAGGCACAGACACTGGCCAATGTATATCTGGCATTGGACCACGATTTGGATGTATTCCCGGTCATCAATAAGATCGATCTGCCCAGCGCAGAGCCCCAGCGTGTTATCGATGAGATCGAGGATGTGATCGGCATCGAGGCTCAGGATGCCCCTCTGATTTCCGCGAAGAACGGTATCAACATTGAGGGCGTACTGGAGCAGATTGTAGAGAAGATTCCCGCCCCCACCGGCGATCCCAATGCACCCTTAAAGGCGTTGATCTTTGATTCTATCTATGATTCCTACAAGGGAGTTATCGTTTTCTGCAGATTGAAGGAGGGTACGATTCGCAAGGGTACCAAGGCCCGCATGATGGCTACCGGCGCAGTTGCCGATGTAGTTGAGGTGGGATATTTTGGCGCAGGCCAGTTCATTCCCTGCGAGGAGCTTTCCGCCGGCATGGTAGGTTATTTCACCGCCAGCATTAAAAATGTGAAGGACACCCGTGTGGGTGATACAGTTACGGATGAGGCGAACCCCTGCGACGAGCCTCTGCCCGGATATAAAAAGGTTACCCCCATGGTTTACTGTGGAATGTACCCGGCAGACGGCGCACGGTACAATGACCTGCGTGACGCACTGGAGAAACTGCAGCTCAACGATGCTTCATTGCAGTATGAGCCGGAGACTTCCGTCGCCCTGGGATTTGGTTTCCGCTGTGGTTTCCTGGGACTTCTCCATTTGGAGATCATTCAGGAGCGTCTGGAGCGAGAGTACAATCTGGATCTGGTGACCACCGCCCCCAGTGTTATCTACCATGTGTATAAGCTGAATGGAGAGATGATCACCCTGACCAATCCCACCAACCTGCCCGACCCGGCAGAGATCGAGCACATGGAGGAGCCCATTGTTTCCGCTGAGATCATGGTGACCACCGAGTATATCGGAGCCATCATGCAGCTGTGTCAGGAGCGTCGAGGTGTATATTTGGGAACCGAATACATGGAGGATACCCGAGTGGTGATCCGCTATGAGTTGCCCCTCAATGAAATTATTTACGATTTCTTCGATGCGCTGAAGTCCCGCTCCAGAGGATATGCATCCTTTGATTATCAGATGAAGGGCTACGAGCCTTCCCGCATGGTGAAACTGGACATTCTCATCAACCGTGAGGAAGTGGATGCGCTTTCCTTCATTGTTCACGCGGACAGTGCTTACGAGCGTGGCCGCAAGATGTGCGAGAAACTGAAGGACGAGATTCCCAGACATCTGTTCGAGATCCCCATTCAGGCGGCGGTGGGCAGTAAGATCATTGCCCGTGAGACCGTAAAGGCGGTGCGCAAGGACGTATTGGCTAAGTGTTACGGCGGTGATATCAGCCGTAAGCGTAAGCTGTTGGAGAAGCAGAAAGAGGGTAAGAAGCGTATGCGTCAGATCGGCAGCGTAGAGGTACCTCAGAAGGCCTTCATGAGCGTGCTGAAGCTGGATGACGGCAAGTAATGGGAGCAACCGGTTTCCGCGGAAAAGTAATGAAAATGAATAAAGATAAACCTAAAGAAGAATCAAGGAGTATCCTCTCATGAAAAGAAAACCCCTCGAATTATATATCCACATTCCTTTTTGCAAGAAGAAGTGCAATTACTGTGATTTCCTGTCCGCACCGGCCAGCAAGCCCAGACGTCAGGAGTACATGCAGGCACTGATGACCGAGATCATGATCTGGAGCGGTGCGGCCTATGACAACCATGAGGTGAAGTCCATCTTCATTGGCGGAGGTACGCCCTCCATTCTGGAACCGGAGCAGATCGGCACCCTGATGCGGATGATCAATATTTACTTTAACGTGAGTAAGTCTGCGGAGATCACCATCGAGTGCAATCCCGGTATGGTCAACAAGGACAAGCTGATGGCTTACCGCGCAGAGGGCATCAACCGACTGAGCATCGGCCTTCAGTCAGCCAACGATGCTGAGCTGGCGGTCCTTGGACGGATCCATACCTGGGCGGATTTTCTGGCGACCTACAAGTTAGCCAGAGAGTGTGGTTTTACCAATATTAATGTAGATTTGATGTCCGCTTTGCCCGGTCAGACCCTGGAGTCATGGACTGATACCCTGAAAAAGGTGGCAGAGTTGAATCCCGAGCATATCTCCGCTTACAGCCTGATTATTGAGGAGGGAACCCCTTTCTTTGCCCGCTACGGTGAGTGTGACAACAGTGATGTGCAGACCGGAGGAAAGCCCGCTGTACAGTTTGCCGCAGCAGAGAGAGTGACCGAGAATGCAGATGGAACCATCACCACCGATGGAGCAAAGCTGGTGTGCGTGACCGATGAGATGGCTGCATGGCCCGACCTTCCCGATGAGGAGACTGAGCGCGCCATGTACGCTGCGACACAGGAGATTTTGACTGCATGCGGTTATCATCGTTATGAGATTTCCAACTATGCAAAGAAAAACAAGGAGTGCAGCCACAATGTGGGTTATTGGACCGGCGTGGACTATATCGGTCTTGGCCTTGGCGCTGCGTCTCTGTTTGAAAATGCAAGATTTTCCAACCTGCGCGATATCGAGATTTATAAGGAGGCGTCCGACAAGGCACAGCTTCCCACCGATTGGGATACGGTGTGCCATCTGAAGGAAGAGAGCAAGATCGAGGAGTTTATGTTCCTCGGCCTGCGTATGATGTGCGGTGTCAGCCGCAAGGAGTTCGAGCGCCGCTTCAAACAGCCCATGGATGCCGTGTACGGTGAGGTGATCTCCAAGTACAGAGAGATGGGACTTCTGGAGGAGGTTGACGGTTGGGTTCGCTTGACCGACAAGGGAATCGACGTCAGCAATGTGGTCCTCTCCGAATTCCTTCTGGATGTTGTGTACGACGAGCCTGTTCCTGAGGAGGATAACTTCGATGTGGAGGGCGCGCTGAATAAGGCTTATGAGCAGATGGCAGCGGAGGCGGCAGAGAATGCTGCTGATGAGACCAATAAAGAGTGATGATTTTAAGAAAATAAAGTGCAGCAAAATCCCCGGCAATGTCTTGCCGGGGATTTTGCTGTGCTGAACGGGAATTGTTACAAAAAGTTTAAACTTTTATTACGTCTCTGTCACAATTGTTGACATGGTTTTTCAGTGTGGTAAACTGAAACTGCACTTGAAACAGATTGGAAATAAGGTTTTTTCTGGCCACATCTCGGTGGAATTGGTGAGTGGAGAGATTATCAACCTGTATGGTCGAATAGCGCTTTAAATAGGTCAATGTATCTGTGGGGGTGAGGAATGAAAAAAATTGGCGAAAAGAAAAACAGTGTCAGGATTTTTGTGGGATTGATTGTTGGATGTGGTGGTTTGGTTTGAACAAGGTGTGCTTGCCGTTGCTTCGGAAAGAAAAGTGGCAGGGGAAATGTTTTGGTGGCCATCCTCCTTTGTAATCCGGGTATATCACGATGGAGAGTTTCTTTTGTTGGTATTTTTTCAGAGTGAATTCACATTTCCCTTGGGCAAAAAATGAAGAAAAAAATGGTCTTCCCCTCGGAGTTTGATCAACAAACTTCGAGGGCTTTTCTATTG
>JAFOFP010000210.1 GCA_017387285.1 Lachnospiraceae bacterium | reverse complement strand
TAATTTTATATTTACCTCATGTAGTATCGCTCCACATGCTCAACCCTCAATTCATCTTCCTCAAATCGAAAATATATCCGAAAAGTGATCCCCGGTGCAAACACATCCACAGCCGCACAATAACAATCCCCATAAAAATCGCCGTAGTCCGGTTCGTAGATGGCATGCACCACCATATGCATACTCCTCAGCCCTGCTTCCAGATGTTCATAGAGTTCTTCATTGTCAACCAACATATCACATCCTCCTAACCAGCCGTCGATAAATCACTCACCTGAACCGATTCCCCAGGCCTTCTCCAGCCGATTCACACCTTCCCGGATCTCCGCCTCACTCATCTGAGAGAATCCAAGCAACACAGTGGCTCGCTTCGGTGCTCCGTCCAGATAATAATTCTCCAGACTGTACACCTTCACGCCCACCTGGGCTGCCAGTTCGATCAACCGGTTTTCCTCCGCGAATCCCGATATCTTCTTATCTGTTCTCTCTTCCAATAACAAATGAATCCCGGCATTCTCCCCTTTGATCCTGAACCGACTCTGAAAGGGTTTGAGCAGCTCCAACATCAGATCATGCTTCCCACGATAAACGCCTCTCATCCGATTCAGGTGACGCTCATAATACCCGCCCCGAATAAAACGGGTAAGGATCTCCTGATCGATCCGGGATACCGTGGTGGCATAGAAGTGACATTTTTCATGATACCGTGCCAAAAGTGTCTCGGGAAGCACCAGGAAACTCATACGGATCCCCGGTGCAATGGATCGGGAAAAGGTACCGATGTAGATTACATGATCGCCCTGATCATAGCCCTGCAGTGCCGGGATCGGTTTTCCCCGATAACGAAACTCACTGTCGTAATCATCCTCAATAATATACCGGTCGGATCTCTCCTGCGCCCATGCCAGCAGTTCCATCCTGCGTTTTAAAGGCATGACCTTTCCCGTGGGAAACTGATGAGACGGCATCACATAAACCAGAGATGCCCCTGACGCCCGAAGACCATCCACACTGAGTCCCTGTTCATCCATGGATACCGGAAGCACCCGGTGCTCCAGCCCTCGAAATACGCGGTAGGCCTGACGATAGGTGGGATTTTCCATGGCAATGACCGGCTTTCCGTCGATCATCTGACTAAGAAGCATTAACAAATACTCACTCCCCGCGCCGATCAATATCTGCTCTGCACGGCAGCGAACCCCTCTGGCCGAGTAAAGGTAATCTCTGATGGCCTCCCTAAGTCCCGGCTCACCCTGGGACTCACCGTGAGTAAACAGCTGATCATTCTCCCCCACCAAAACTTCTCGGGTCAGCTTCTTCCAGATATGAGAAGGGAATCCATCGGGATCGATCCCTCTGGCAGAAAAATCATAGGGGTAACGAGTTTCTTCTCCTGCTGCTGAAACCGTTGAAGACTTTTCTTCCGAGCGAATCTCGCAGAGGCCCTCGACCACTGCCGCGAAATATCCCTTGCAGGGTCTAGCCTCCAGATACCCTTCCGCAGTCAGCTGATCATAGGCCAGCTGAGTGGTACTGCGGCTGACGCCCAAATGCTCCGCCAGTAATCGGGTGGAGGGCAGTTTTGTCCCGGCAGCAATCTTTCCGCTGCGCAGTTCATCCCGAATATGTACGTAGATCTGCTCGTACAGCGGTACTTTATTATTCTCATCCAAAAGGATCGTCAATTCGTACATAAGATTGTGCACCTCCTCATTCAGACATTCATCCATATTTTTCGGCCAGTTTTCGCCAAAATACAAGACATTACCCGACGTGCCATGGCTAAACCTGTAGGTCAGCCTTTTATTCTCCGACTTTTTGTCAAAAAAGGGATTGCGATTGAAATTGACGGGCTTTTTTCCCTTTGATAAACTACACTCACCAAACAGCCTTTTACATAAAGATGATAAATCGACGAAAATAATGCAAATTCTGAAGGGAGAATCATCACATGAACGGATTAAATGTAGCAATCGCAGACCACAACGACCAGATCCGCGCCGCACTGGCCAGCCAACTGCAGGCAGACAACGAGCTCCATCTGGTAGGTACCGCCAAGGACGGCTTTGAGGCATACAACCTGATCAAACAAAAGGAGCCGGATGTCATGGTCATCGATCTGGTAATGCCCCGATTCGATGGGCTAAGCGTTCTTGACCGGGCAAAAACAGACGCTTCCATCACAAAAGTCCCCAAATTTCTCGTTCTCACCAGCATCAACAATGAACGGATCATTAACGATGCCTTTAATCTGGGTGCCAGCTATTTCATGCTAAAGCCCTGTGATTCCCAGATGGTGATCAAGCGGATCAAACAGATCGGCTCCAAAGCCATACCGACTGCATCCACCGCAATGGCCGCACCCATGACAGCTGTCACCGCCCCTGTGATCACCGACACCGGAGAGCCGCTGGAGCTTCGGGTCAGTCAGGCTCTTCACCAGATGGGTGTCCCCGCCAATATCAAGGGCTACCGTTACCTCATCACCGCCATCGAGCTCTGTATCGGAGATATGGATATGCTGGGTTCCGTCACCAAGCTGCTGTATCCCACCATTGCCAAGCGCTATGACACCACACCCAGCCGGGTAGAGCGAGCTATCCGTCACTCCATTGAAGTGGCATGGAACCGGGGACAGATCGACGTACTGGACGCGGTTTTCGGCTATACCATCAACACCAGAAAGGGAAAACCCACCAACTCTGAATTTATCGCTATGCTGTCGGATAAACTGCGGATGAGCCGTGGTCTGCTGGATTAACAGCCCCTCTCAATGACAAAATGCTCCGGTTTCTCTGTCCGGCCTCATAAGCCGTGGGAAACCGGAGCATATATTTTGTTTTACTTAGGGAGCTTGAAAGAGCTCTTCAGGGATACGATGCGGTTAAACACAGGCTTTCCGGGCTCGGAATCCTTGGTATCCACACAGAAGAATCCGTTGCGGACAAACTGGAACTTCTCACCGGCCTCTGCCTTTGCCAAGTCAGGCTCAACCAGCGCCTGTGCCACCACGAGAGAATTGGGGTTAAGATTCAGACTGCCGTCCTCCTTATTGTATACACCCTTCTCCTCGTCGATGATATTTTCATAGAGACGAACCTCCACGGGAACTGCATGCTTTGCAGATACCCAGTGAATGGTACCCTTTACCTTACGGCCCTCAAAGCCGCTGCCACTCTTGGTCTCGGGATCATAAGTACAATGAACCTCGATAACCTTTCCGTTCTCATCCTTCACCACATCGGTACACTTAACGAAGTAAGCATTCATCAAGCGCACTTCATTTCCGGGGAAGAGACGGAAATACTTCTTCACCGGAACCTCCATGAAGTCTTCCTGCTCAATATAAAGCTCTTTGCTGAAAGGAAGCTGTCTGCTGCCAAGCTCCGGATTTTCCAGATTGTTTGGTGCATCCAGATACTCAACCTGATCCTCGGGGTAGTTGTCGATCACCAGCTTTAAGGGATCCAGAACTGCCATCATACGAGGCTTCTTTAATTTAAGATCCTCACGGATGCAGTACTCCAGCATAGCCATCTCACAGATGGAATTGCTCTTGGACACACCTGCCAGCTCAACGAACATCTTGATGGCCTCAGGGGTATAACCGCGGCGGCGAAGTCCACTGATGGATACCAGTCTGGGATCATCCCAGCCATCCACGATGCCATCCTCAACCAGTCTCTTAATGTAGCGCTTTCCGGTAACCACATTGTTCAGATATAACTTTGCAAACTCCACCTGCTTGGGGGGCTGCACGAACTCACACTCCTGTACCACCCAGTCGTAGAGAGGACGATGATCCTCAAACTCCAGGGTACAGATAGAGTGGGTAATATGCTCCACCGCATCCTCAATGGGATGAGCGAAATCGTACATGGGATAAATACACCACTGATCTCCGGTGTTGTGGTGGGTCATATGAGCCACGCGGTAAATAACCGGGTCACGCATGTTGATATTGGGGGATGCCATGTCGATCTTTGCGCGAAGCACCTTGGTGCCATCCTCGTACTTACCGTCCCGCATATCTCTGAACATCTGAAGGTTTTCCTCCACGCTGCGGTCACGGTAAGGGCTGTTCTTTCCAGGCTCGGTCAATGTACCTCTGTACTCACGGATCTGCTCCGCAGTCAGATCACAGACATAAGCCTTTCCCTTCATGATCAGCTTCTCTGCACAATCGTAC
>JAFOFP010000027.1 GCA_017387285.1 Lachnospiraceae bacterium | reverse complement strand
GATATTTTGCAGAGTGGAAACTATGTTAAATGTATGTTAAATAGTTAAAAAGTTTTAACAAAATAATTGCCTTTTTTGTATAAAGTGCTACAATACAGGGTATCGTCGGTGGGATGCTTGCCACAGACAGTGTAATGAGGTGAAATTTATGTTAATACTGTTTTTTCTGTCATGGATCATATTCAATGGTCGGATAACTACGGAGATGATTATATTTGGCGTTCTGATTGCAGCCCTCGTATTTGCATTTATGTGTAAATTTACGGACTACAGTCCGCAAAGAGAAAGACGGTTTTACAAAAAAGTGCTTTCTTTTTGCGGATATCTCTTTTTGCTGATCAAGGAGATTTTCAAGGCTAATCTGTCGGTGTGCCGCCAGATCTTTGCACACAATGAGATCGTTGAGCCGGTGATCGTTCGTTTTCGCACATCCTTAAAGTCGGAGACCTCACGGGTGATACTGGCAAATTCTATTACCCTGACGCCGGGAACCATCACCGTTTCCCTGCAGGGAGATGAGCTGGTGGTCCATTGTCTGGATAAAAGTATGGCGGAGGGGCTGGAGGATTCTGTGTTTGAACAGCACCTTTTGAAATTGGAGGATTGAGCCGTGGAATTAGTACAGCAGTTTGCGTGGATTTTTCATATTATTCTGATCATTCTGGCGGTGATGCTGATTCTCTGTTTGATCCGTGCCATCATCGGCCCTCGAATCGCGGATCGACTGATGGCCATCAATATGATCAGCACCATGGTCATGGTAATTATCGCCATTCTGGCGGTGGTGATGAATGAGGGATATCTGATAGATATCTGTCTGATCTATGCCATGATCAGTTTCTTAGCAGTTGTGGTTCTGACCAAGATCTATACCGGTGTTTATCTGGAGGCCAGAGACCGGAGGTCAGAGTTGAAAAACAGTGAGCGGGAAGCGGTTAAAACAGATGCTGCGGAAAGCGGGAAAGGAGGGCCGGACCATGGGATTCATTGAGTGGGTCAGATTTATCGTGGGCGTGGGCCTGTTGATCGCCGGTCTGTTGATCTTTGTGGTGGAGCTTTACGGTGTGTTTAAGTTTAAATATGTCCTTAATCGGATGCACACGGCGGCCATGGGAGACACCATGGGGCTGGGAATCAGTCTTCTCGGACTGATTGTTCTCTGCGGGCTTAACTTTACCTCTTTGAAAATGGGGCTGATTATCGTATTTTTGTGGCTGGCATCCCCGGTATCCTCTCATCTGATCGCCCGTCTGGAGGTGACCATCAACGAGGAACTGGAAGCGTATTGTGAGCTGCCGGAAGAGCGTGCCGCAAAAGAAACGACCGATGCAGAGGAGAAATGCATCAAAGAGGTTGAGAAGGAGGGCGTGGGATGCTGATCTTTGAGTATATCCTGCTGGGCTTTCTGGTGCTCTGTGCCATTTCGGTCAGCTTTTCCAAAAGCCTTTTAAATTCAATCATTATTTTTATGTCCTACAGCTTGGTGATGTCCCTGATCTGGATCCTGTTGGAATCTCCGGATCTGGCGATCACGGAGGCTGCGGTGGGTGCCGGAGTGACCAGTTTGTTATTTTTTGTGGCACTGAAAAAGATTCATGCCATGCAGGAAGAAGGCGAAGAGGATGAGTAAACGGATCTCTGAGGAAGAATATAATCGAAAACTTTCCAATCGGGTGCGGGACTGGGCCACCGGAGAAAAGGACCCCTATCTGGGCAATCTGGAAGTGAAGGAACAGACGGAGCTGGCAATCAATCCCCGGACAGTCCGAAAGCACAAGCGGGATTTGGAGTTTGTGGTAAAAAATGTCTATAATACAAAGAATAATCGGTTTTACAAGCGGTTTTTCCGGTTTTATCGGTTGGCGGCTATTGCCAGCTGCATTGCGCTGATCACGATCCTTTTGGTGGCGGTTTCCTATCTTCCCCCGGTGGGAAGCGCGGAAAATCCTTCCAACAACGAGGTGGTGGAGAAGTATGTGGAGGACGGCCTGCAGGATACCGGTGCAGTGAATATTGTTACCGGAATGATCTTGGATTATCGTGCCTTTGACACCTTTGGAGAATCCAATGTACTGTTCATTGCCACCTGTACGGTGCTTATTCTGATGCGCCGGGATAAAAAGAAGGACCTGAAGCAGGCAGAGGCTGAGCGAAAGCGGGAGAGTTACTATGAGCCGAAGGCGGACAGTATTCTGCAAAAAATCACCTTTTTGCTGTTTCCGATCATCCTGATTTTCGGAATTTATGTGGTGCTCAACGGACATCTGTCTCCGGGAGGCGGTTTTTCCGGAGGTGTTATCATCGGTGTGGGGTTGATCCTCTACCGAAATGCTTTTGGATTGAAAAAGACAGAACGGTTTTTTACGGAGAAGACCTATAAGTGGGTAAGCTTCAGTGCATTGACCTTCTACTGTGTGGCGAAGAGTTATTCCTTCTTTACCGGGGCCAATCATCTGGAGAGCGGTATTTCGCTGGGAACCGCAGGGGATATTGTCAGTGCAGGATTGATCCTGCCGTTGAATATCTGCGTGGGTCTGGTGGTAGCCTGCACGACCTATGCCTTTTATTCTCTGTTCAGGAAAGGGGGATTCTGATATGTGGGGAGCAAATTTTTTGCCCAATATCGGCGAGGAAGTGGCCATGGTTTTGTTTGGCATCGGCTTTGCCAATCTGCTTTTCCAAAAGAATCTGATCAAGAAGATTATCGGATTTAATATTATGGATGCGGCGATTTATCTGTTTCTGGCGGAGAAGGGATATATTGTCGGACGGCTGGCGCCCATCATTGTGGACGGTGTGCAGGAGGTGGAGCGGTATATCAACCCCATTCCCAGCGGACTGGTACTGACCGGTATCGTTGTCTCCGTATCGGTGACGGCGTTGATGCTTTCCCTGACGATCCGCCTCTATCAGCGGTATCACACGCTGGATCTGGATGAGATCTCTGCGCTGCTGAGAAAGGAGGGCAAGTGATGGCATTTGTACAGAATGTTCCGTTTTTCTCCATTATGCTTTCCATGTTCTCCGGCATCGTTTCTTCTGTACTGGGAGAGAAGGCGGCCAGACGGGTCAATGGGGTGATGATCACCGTCGTGGGAGTTATGTCGGCCTGGCTGTTGATCTGGCTGTGCCGTTCAGAGGTGGGCAGCTATACATACATGATGGGTCATTTTCCCGCACCGTGGGGAAATGAGATCAGAGCCGGAGTGCTGGAAGCCGGAATGGCTCTGTTTTTCTGTGTGATCATGCTTCTGTCCTTGTTTGGCGGGAGAAAAAAGCTCTGTGAGGAAGTGGAGCATACCAAGCATAATATTTATTACATTTTAGCAGACCTGATGCTCAGCTCCCTGTTGGCACTGGTTTATACCAATGACCTGTTTACGGCCTATGTTTTTGTGGAGATCAATACCATTGCGGCCTGCGGCCTGATCATGATCCGACAGACCGGACGGACCATCGAGGCGGCGGTTCGCTATATGATCATGAGCCTGCTGGGCTCCGGCCTGCTGCTGATGGGTCTGTGTATGCTCTACGATCTGACAGGACATTTACTGATGTCCAATATTCAGCAGGAGATCGGTGAACTGATGGCAGCGGGAGCATATCGTATCCCCATGCTGATCGCTATCGGAATCATGACGGTGGGATTGGCCATCAAGAGCGCGCTGTTTCCCTTTCATGCATGGCTTCCGGATGCCTACGGCTACTCTACGGTGTCTTCGGCAGCTATCCTGTCCAGTTTGGTGTCCAAGGGATATATTTTCCTGCTGATCAAGATTTTTTACCGGGTCATCGGGTTTGAACACATTTCCGGAAGTCATATTCTGAATATTCTGTTTGTGTTCGGCCTCTGCGGAATGATCTTCGGGTCGGTCAGTGCGATTGCGGAGAATGATGTCCGCAGAATGATCGCATTTTCATCGGTAGCGCAGATCGGCTATATTTACATGGGCTTTGGTCTGGGAACCGAGGCCGGAATGGTGGCAAGTATTTTCCATATTTTCGTCCATGGGGCCACCAAGGCACTGTTGTTTGTGTCAGCCATCGGCCTCACCGATGTGTCCGGCGGCAGCAG
>JAFOFP010000209.1 GCA_017387285.1 Lachnospiraceae bacterium | reverse complement strand
TAATTGAAACTCACCAAATTGAAGTACGCCGTTATCTGCCATAAAACGAATAAAACGTTCTCGATAATTTAGGTAATCCAAACGGTAGTTAAATAATTCATCCATGGTGATCCCGAAATACCTTGCGATCATCGGCAGCAGGGTTATATCCGGTGAAGTCAGATCATTTTCCCATTTACTGACGGTTTGCGCTGAGACAGACAATACCTCTGCCAGATGCAGCTGAGTCATTTGTTTCATTCTGCGCAGCGTTTGTATTTTCTTGCCGATACTTTCCATAACTCCTCCGATGGTTAGCGTGTCCAATTTCCCATTTTATTTTATGTTATTCGTCCGCCTGCGACATGTCCATATCCAAAACAGATAATTTTTCTCACTTGTTTTGCGATATCAAAAGAGCCGACCACCGAACCTTGCGCATCGGTAATCAGCTCTTCTTTCTGTCAATCCAACTTCAAATCATTTTCCTTGATCCAGCCCATCTTTCTGAACACTTCGCCGAACACCCAGGTGAGTACAGCCGGGAGTACAAAGGAGATCATAATCAGTCCGAACCAGTCAAGTCCGGTGATTGCCGCCTTAGTTCCGGCAGCAACATCATTGAGCCAGCCAGTGTAGACACCGATCTGTCCCACCAGTCCGCAGGTTCCCATGCCGGAAGAAACGGCAGCACCGTTCATCTCCAATTTGAAGATACAGGTGGCAATGGGACCGGTAATGGCCGACGCCAGTGTAGGCGGGATCCAGATCAGCGGATTTTTTACGATATTTCCCATCTGGAGCATAGATGTTCCGATGCCCTGAGAAACCAAACCGCCCCATTTGTTTTCCTTGAAGGACATAACTGCGAAGCCGACCATCTGCGCACAGCAGCCGGCCACCGCCGCACCACCCGCCAGGCCGGTGAGACCGAACACATTACAGATGGCGGCGCTGGAGATGGGAAGGGTCAAGGCCATACCGGTAAGAACAGAGACCACGATACCCATGAGGAAGGGCTGCAGTATGGTCGCACGCTTGATGATCTCGCCCACTGCGCTGGCTGCCTTGCCCACAGGCGGTGCGATCCAGTAAGCCAATGCAACACCTACAAACACAGTCACAGCAGGGGTTACCAGAATATCGATCTTTGTTTCTTTGGAAACCACTTTACCGCATTCAGCAGCCAAAATCGCGATGATCAGGACAGCCAGAGGGCCGCCTGCACCACCAAGCTGATTGGATGCATAGCCTACTGCGGCCAGAGAATACAGCACTAGAGGCGGTGCCTGAAGGGCGTAACCGATGGCAATGGCCATGGCAGGACCGGACATATCAAAAGCGAATTGGCCGATATTGACTAAAAACTCAACACCGGTCTGCTGACCGATGGTCTTGATGATCGTTCCGATGAGCAGTGAGCAGAACAATCCGTGAGCCATGGAACTCAGTGCGTCCACACCGTACCGTTTGGCCGAAATCACAATGTTTTTACGTTTGCAAAATTCCTTAATCCTTGACATCTCTCTACTCCTTTTCCAAAATTCAACGATTTAGAGTGCATAAAACTCATGATTCGCAAAATTTCTTTCTTTTGAGATTACATAAAAAATAGCCCTGACAAGTGTCATGACACCTGTCAAGACTATTATAGAAAATCATTAAAAAAAGTCAATCACAAAAATCAATGAAAATGAATTATATTTTTGCTCAGAAATTTATTTTTTTGCCAATAACCGTTCAAAATCCATGTAAAGACTGTGAGCCTTAGGCTCGTCTTCCAGTTCTACAACGATTACCGTATCCAGCGGATCCTTTACCTTCCCCTCTGTGATGATGCGGAATCGATGCTCATCTCTGGCAAGTTCATAGGTCTGGAAGAAGGTCAGTTCCTCTCCTGTCTCCAGCAGATAGACTCGCTTTACCTTGGACTCCATATTACAGATACGGACCTGATGGGTGATCTCGTCGGTGTGCAGTATATGGAAATATAGGGTATTTCCCTTGGTCGTGATACCACCCCAGCGGATCTGATAGGGGAAATCCACGGTTCGTCTGGTTCCATAGATACTCTCTCCGTTGGTTTTTAGCCACTCACCCATAGTCCGCATGATGTGATCGCCCTCATCAGGAATGCGTCCCGTCCCATC
>JAFOFP010000208.1 GCA_017387285.1 Lachnospiraceae bacterium | reverse complement strand
GGCCAGCACAACCGTATAGGGAGATTCATACAGAGTATACCGGGGATTGTCCGGCATTCCGCCGTCAACAGATGCGTAATGTTTAAATCCGGGAATCACTTTGGTTCCGCCCACCGTGTACAACGTGAGCCCTGCGTCGGCCACAATACTGCGGCCCGGCTCCATCAACATCTCAGGGACGTTAATTCCCAGCTCTGCACAAGTCTTTGCCACCAGCTCACCGATCCCCTTGATGTTCGCCGCGTAATCGATCTGAGGATGCTCTGCAAGATAAGGAACACCCATTCCTCCACCCAAATTCAGCTCCGCAGCCTCATATCCGTACTGCCCCTTCATCTGAGCAATGAATTTCAGCATAATCACTGCAGCATCACAGAAGGGTTCATATTCAAAAATCTGAGATCCAATGTGGCAGTGAAAGCCACAAAGCTCGATATTTTTCTTCTGAAGCACCACGCCCACTGCCTCGGCAGCTTGTCCCGTCTCAATACCGATTCCAAACTTAGAATCGATCCGCCCGGTGTTAATTTTTTGTTGGGTATGGGGATCGATCCCCGGCGTCAGACGAAGCAGAATCTTCTGGCAGATTCCCCGCCGTCCGGCCTCCGCATCGATGGCCTCCAGCTCCTCCATATTGTCACAGACAAAGTGACCCATGCGGTTCTCCATGGCAAAGCAGATATCCTCATCGGTCTTATTGTTCCCGTGGAAATATGCCTCCTCCAGTGGAAAGCCTGCTGCCACTGCCGTGTACAATTCACCCGAGGACACGATATCGATACCCATGCCCTCCTCCTTCATGATCTCATACAGCCGTTTAAAACAGAGCGCCTTGCTGGCAAACAGGGGATGGGAATTTCCCCCAAAGCTCTCCTTCATGGCAGTCTTATAAATACGGCATTTCTCCCGGATCTTCTCCTCATCCACAAAATATGCCGGAGTGCCGTAAGTCTTCGCCAACTCCACCGTGTCTCTGCCGGCAAAGGTCAAATGACCGGCTGCATTCACATCTAAATTATTACAGATCATAGATCCTCCTTACTCCGCAGCCATCATATCCTGCATATTGTACAGGCCTGCCGGCTGCTTCACCAGAAAAGCGGCTGCGCTCAGAGCTCCCTCGGCGAACAATGCTCTGTCCTTGGCCTCATGCTTTAGGGTGATGACCTCATTGTCGGTGGAAATCAAAATCTCATGCTCACCCACCACATTGCCCATGCGCAGAGAGTGAATGCCGATCTCCTGTTTTTTCCTCTTTCCGTTCTCATGGCGGCCGATCACATATTCCGCATCGGCGCGAACCACCTTGATCCGGTCAGCCAGAAGGAGGGCCGTGCCGCTGGGCACATCCACCTTGCGGTTGTGATGCTTCTCGATGATCTCAATATCCGCATCGGGGAACATCTTAGCCGCCTTCTCCGCCAGAGAAGCCAGCACCGCAACGCCCAAAGACATATTATAAGAAAAGAATACAGGAACCACCTCTGCAGCAGCCTTGATCAAGGTCTTCTCTTCCTCCGTATGACCGGTGGTAGCGATCACCACTGGCAGATTTCTCTTTTTCGCATATTCCAGCAATCCTGCCGTCACCGTGTGGTGAGTAAAATCGATAATACAGTCGGCCGCCCCTTCATACTCGTCCAGGGTGTGCGCCACCGCACAGTCGGTCACACTGCAGCCATTGATATCCACCGCGGCGGCCATCTCCGCCCCGCGCATCCCGGCACGGGCCATCTTGATCACTTCATTTCCCATACGCCCGCCGGCACCATTAACAATTATTTTCATACGTTGACCCCCTGCTTGCGCATTTCGTTAAGCAGCACTGCCTTGTGGGCCTCCTCCATGGATGTCAGCGGCAGTCTCAGATAATCCTCGCAGTATCCCATGGCTGCCATGGCAGCCTTCACCGGGATAGGATTCACCTCGCTGAACAGGGCATTGATCAAAGGAAGCATCTCCATCTGCATGGCTGCAGCACCCTTCACGTCGCCCTTTAACATCTTACCGCACAGCTCTACCGTCTTAGCCGGAAGCACATTGGACAGCACAGAGATCACTCCTTTACCGCCCATGGACATGATAGGCACGATCTGATCGTCGTTTCCGGAATAGATATCCAGCTTGTCGCCCACCAGAGATGCAGTCTCCACCACGCTGGAGATATTTCCGTTGGCCTCCTTGATACCGGCGATCATGGGATGATCCGCCAGTCTCGCATAGGTGGAAGGAATAATGTTTACACCGGTTCTGGAGGGAACATTGTACAAAATCAGAGGCTTGGTGCTGTTGTCGGCAATCATCTCAAACATTTTGACGAGACCATTCTGGGTAGCCTTGTTGTAATAAGGGGTAACCACCAGCATGGCATCTGCGCCTGCGTCACAGCTAAACTTGGTCAGATCCACTGCGTATGCGGTATCATTGGAGCCGGTTCCCGCGATGATCGGCACACGGCCTGCTGCCACCTCCACAGAAAAACGGATCACCTCTCTGTGCTCCTCGTCGGTCAATGTGGATGCCTCTCCGGTGGTTCCGCAGATAACCAGCGCATTTATCCCTTCATCGATCTGCCAATTAATCAGTCTCTCCAACTGTCCGTAATTTACTCCCGATTCATTAAGAGGTGTTACCAGTGCAGTAGCTGCTCCTTCAAAAATAGGCTTTGTTCTCATGTTCTATCCTCCTGAAAAATAATAGGGTCAATGCATACGCATCGACCCTCAAAAAAGCTCGTCAATATCCCCTTGACTGCCCATCGATAGCTCTCCGCATATGCGACAACCACACGGATATTCTCCGTGAAGCCAGATACAGTCTTTCGCCTCAACTGTCTTCGGCAACGATCCCTTTCCCGTCTGTCCGCCCTGCGAAGGCCCTTTTAACAAGCGGTACTGATGATGCGATGCACCTCTATCCAAATCTTTATTTCTCAACCAACAGCTCTGCAATCTGTACTGCGTTGGTAGCCGCACCCTTTCTCACCTGGTCGCCGCAGCACCACAGGTTCAAACCGTGATCGTCGGTCAGATCGGGTCTGATACGTCCTACGAATACGATATCCTGGTCGCTGGTCTCCAACGGCATGGGGTATTCCTTCGCTGCCAGGCTGTCTACCAGACGGCAGCCCTTTGCCTTTGCGATCGCCTCGCGGGCCTGCTCCACGGAAATAGGCTCCTCCGTGCGAACAGTAACGGAAATGGAGTGGGAACGAACCACGGGAACGCGGATACAGGTACAGCTTACCTTAAGTTCAGGCAGGTGCAAAATCTTGCGGCCTTCGTTCTGCATCTTCATCTCCTCAGTGGTATAGCCATCGGTGGACTCACTTCCAATGCAAGGAATCAGGTTAAATGCGATCTGGTAAGGGAATACCTTAGGCTCTGTGGGCTCTCCTGCCAACACTGCCTTGGTCTCCTCCATCAACTCAATAGGACCGTTTACACCGGCACCGGAAGTCGCCTGATAAGTGGAAGCCACCATGGACTTGATGGGACTCAGCTGATTCAGGGCGTATACTGCGGTCAGGGTAATGATGGTAGAACAGTTAGGGTTGGAAATAATGCCCTTATGATTCTCTGCATCCTCGGGATTGATCTCCGGCACGATCAACGGAACGGAAGGATCCATACGGAACGC
>JAFOFP010000026.1 GCA_017387285.1 Lachnospiraceae bacterium | reverse complement strand
GTCGCCACCAGATCTCCGGCGGTCAACAGAGCGCCTCCGGCGATTCTTCCGGATCCCACATAAAGGATCAACACCGTAACCATATTCAATAAAAACATACATACGGGATCAATAAACCCGGACAGCACATTGGATTTGATCAAGCTTCCGGTCATTTCTGTGGTAGCTCCCGCCACTCTTCCGTGTTCAAAGGCTTCGCGGTCAAAGGCACGGATCACCCTCAATCCGGACAGGCGTTCCCGCATCATTCGGTTCTGATCATCCATCCGTTTGTCCGCAATATCCCACAGTTTGTCCATCTTCTTTGCGAGCCAGCTCACAAATCCCAGAGATATGGGCACCACGACAAACATCAACAGGGCGATGCTCCAGTCCTGAGAGAGCGTCATCACAATCCCGCCGATGACCATAATGGGAATGGAAACCACCGCGTAGGCCAGGCTGGCCGCCACTTCCTGCAGGGTCATCACATCGTCGGTGCATCGGGTCAGCAGACTGGAGGTTCCCACCGAGGAATACTCTTCGAAGGTCAGACTGTTGATCTTCTGCAGCATTTTATTTTGCAGTTCGTAGGTGAATCCACTGGCCACCTTGGCATTGACATGGGTATTGAGCAGCGCAGTCACAAGTCCTACCGCCGCCAACAAAAACATACCGGCTCCCAACCGGTATATGACATCCAGATTTTTCTCTGCAATTCCTTCATTGACGATTCCGCTCATCAGATAAGGCATGAACAGGCTGCACAGCGTGGAAGCTGCATTGAGCAACGCAATCAACATCATCCCTTTCACAAAAGGGCGGAACAACTTTACGATTTCTTTCACCTTACTCCCCCTCAAGTCCGTTTTACAAGTCCGTTTTATGCTTGACTTTAGCTTAACCTATTTTCATTTACTTCCGCTGGCTGAACTGCACGATCAGCAGCTCCACCGCCAGACGATCAGTCAGACGACCGGTTTTCACATCCTCCTCCGTCTGCACACACAGCTGAAGGTAAGATAATAAAATCTCACGGCTGAAATTCCCGGCCAGACTCATCATCTTTCCTGCCACGTATGGACTCAAGCCACAGGCCTTGGCGATGGATGCCTTGTCTCTGGTCTTCGCCGCTGCCTCCTTCACCTGCAGCAGCTGATTAAACTGCCGGGCAATGAGAAACAGAATACGCATGGGCGGCTCCTTCATGGTCAACAGATCATAATAAAGCCGCAGTGCTTCCTGCTGCCGCCTGGCCGCCACCGCACCGATCATATCAAAAATCTGTCCACTAATCTGGGGTGTACAGATCGCCTGCACATCCTCCGGCAGGATCCCCTCACGTCCGCCCACATAGCTGATCAATTTTTCCAGCTCCATGCGGATATTTTCCATGCTGTCGCCGGCCATTTCCAAAAACAGCTCCATGGCACGTCCGGAAATCTGCTTTCCCTCCTGCTTCAGGATGCGAAGCACCCAGTTCTGCAGTTCCTTCTCTGACTGACGAACCATCTCCACCGCACAGCCGACACTGTTTACTTTTTTATACAGACGGCTTCGCTTGTCCATCTGACTTTCCACAAAGAGGATCACCGTGGACTCCGGCACACTGTCCAAATAATCCACCAGCCGATCCGCTTCACGCTTGAACAGACCGCTGTCTTCCACCACCACCAGACGATATTCTGCGAAAAAAGGCATGGTCTCAGCCGCCTCAATGATGGCCGACACTTCCGCATCCTTCTCGGCAAAACGATTCACGTTCATGGTATCGTCACCGGAAATGGCCTCGATCAAACGCTTTTTATAGCTGCGCTTTAAATACTCTTCCTCACCGAAGAGACAGTATACCCGTTTAAATGTATGGTCCTTGATATCCTGATTTAATCGCTGCATGATGTACTCACCTTTATTCATTGTAACGACCACTTCCATCACAAAGAACTCCACTGCGGATGATCCCTGTCTCTGCGGTCAATGTCGCTATCTTAAGTATAACATGTCCACAGGTACGGCCACAACCGTTTTCTTTCACAAAAAGTCATACTTAACACGGGCCGATCCATCTGAACGCAAACCACTTCCTACATATAAGGTGCAATGCTCTCCAATTCCTTCAACTGCCCTTTCTCCACCATCACTGCCGCAGCTTTGCGCAGTGTCCAATGGGACACAAAGGGGGCAATCGCCGCCAAGACTTTCCAGTTCTCCGCTTCAATCACCAATTGGGCCAGTTCATTCATGGAATTCTCTCCTAAATAGGGGACCAGGCGAGCCATGTCGCTGCTCTTGCACAGATGGACTTTGGCCGGGCACTGCTCCAACACACCGAAAATAACCTCATCAGACAGGTAGGGAGCCAACACGATCAGATCCGGAAGACCCTCGCCGTCCTCTCCGATACCGATATCCGCAGCCAGTTGTTTCGATTGTTCCGGATTAAGCATGGGAGACACCAGCGCCACATCCTTCAGCTTCAGGTCGTGATGTTCCTTTCGTACCACCTGTTTGACCACCTCCGTCTCCCGTGAGGCTCCCAACAGCTCATCGATGGTACAGGAAAAGATCCCGGACAGATCCTCCAGTTTGGAGATGTCCGGCATAGAGTTTCCTCTCTCCCAGTTGGACACCGCCTGATAACTGACGCCCAGCTCATCTGCCAAATTCATCTGGGTCATATTCTTTGATATGCGAAGTTCTCTGATATGCTTCGCAATTTTAGCCACATCAAACATACTCTCCCCCTGCCGTCTCCTCTTTTGTCATCCCATGGGCTGAACGCATTATAAACAAGATACCAGAACTCCAGGAAAAAAACAAGCAAGCGATGGTTGAATTTACTCAACCACCGCTTTTCCTGTCAAGACAAAGATCATATTTGTGCCTAAAGCACATGGATTAATCATCACTGATATTTTTGCTTAGCAATCCTTGATCGACTCCACGAACTCCTTCGCCGCCTGACCGATCTTATCAAACTCACCTGCTGCAACCCACTCTTTGTTAACCAGATTACCGCCTACACCGATGGCTGCGCTGCCTGCTTTGATGTAATCAGCTGCATTGGAAGGACGAACGCCGCCGGTAGCCATCAACGGAATGTGTCTCAACGGAGCCTTGATTGCCTTGATATAGCTCAGTCCTACCTCGTTTGCAGGGAACAGCTTAACGATATCTGCACCCATCTTATATGCGGCTGCCACCTCACTGGGGGTCATCGCTCCGGGAATGGACAGCTTGCCCAGACGCTTTGTTTCCTTGATAACCTCTTCATCAACGTTGGGGGAGATCATGTACTCTGCGCCTGCCTCTGCAGCCATCTGTACCTGCTCAACGGTCATAACAGTACCTGCGCCCACGCTGACCTGATCACCCAATGTCTCCTTGATCGCTCTGATACTCTTTGCCGTCTCCAGACGTTTCTCTGCGCTGGCCTGATCAAAGGTAACCTCGATACAGTGGATGCCGTTAGCCACATAAGCCTTAGCCATCTCCACTACCTCCTCGGTAGAAAAACCGCGAAGGATCGCTACGATTTTGTGCTCCAAAATTGTTTCATATGCGTTTCCCATGTCATTCTCCTCCATTTGTGACAGTAGATCTGTCTTTGCTATCAATATATCATGTTTTTTTCCATATTGCCAGCCTTTTTGTGATATTGATGCAGACTTTTGTAACGCTCGTCCGGAATCATTGCAGTGCGGCAATTATACACCTGGCCATCTCAGCAAAGCCCTTCAGCGCGTCATTTCCTCCAATCATCAATACAATGATGTCCGGCTCTATCCCCTGCTGATCATTATGAAGTTGGATTGCTCTGTTCATACAAGCCGCCTTATTTTCATCATCGACCATGGTGGATACACAAGAACCGCTCCATGAGTTGTTGACACAAAGCCCCAGTCCTAATTGATAGATGGTCCTCATCCACCAGGTCTCATTCACATCATCCATGTAATCCTTCGGATAATACTTTGCATTATCGCCGATCACTCCTTTTCGCCAAAATGTTTCCGCACAAAACAACTGATTTTTTACTTCTCATGAGGTACCACAATCTCAAACTGATTTTTCTCCCGGTACAGGGACTGATCTCTCACCGAGTACCAATTCACAAAACCCTCGTTGCTGTCGTCATTCAGGGTAATGATTCCCAAAAATCCTTTCGCCCCTTCATACTGGTCGGTAGCCTGTCCATCCATCAACAGATAGGGGAACACCTCTCCATCTCCCCGCTGATAGTAATTATAGGCCACGTCTGCATTGTGGTGATGGCCGCTGAAGGCCATGACGATATTATCCTGCTTGCTGATCACCTGTTCCCAGAATACATTACTTCCGCTGTCATAGGAGAGATTTCCCTCCCAGCTGAGTCCGTTGTGACTGGTGATGATCACGTGATGATCGGGGTGGGCATCGATGACATCATTCACCCACTGAGCAACCTCCGAGTGATACAATACCGACTTTAATTTGTTGTTGCCCATCTCGGTCATATTGGATGTGCCGCCCAGTCCGCCATAATTCTCTGCGGCCAGACTTCCCAATGACCATCCCAGATTGAACACCAGATAATCCCGCTCACCGGCACTCATGTACCAATAGCACACATCCAGATAATCTTCCTCGTAT
>JAFOFP010000207.1 GCA_017387285.1 Lachnospiraceae bacterium | reverse complement strand
GCTGACAAAGCCGGCTGTGTAGTAGAACTTCATTTGGTCAGCTTTTCCGTGATACCAGTAGTACTCGGCCCAAAAACGCATGACAGAATCCGCACACTGCTGGAGATCCACATTTTCAATGGGGAGATCAAATACAGCCAGATGGGACGTTTGATGATTGGCCGGCTTCTTGTTGTAAAGAAGGATCTGTGCGCCGTCCTCTTTCAGGGGATAGTTCAGCACAAACTCGGCGAAGCTGTTTTTGGTGGCTTTGACACGGGTGTAGCCTTCCGGAGGATTAAACCGTGTGAGGACGGTCATTCCTTTTGGATTGAGTGGAGCCCAAGGCTCGGGCTCGGGTTCGGGCTCCGGCTCCGGTTCAGTCTCTGGCTCGGTGGGAGCCTCCGTGGCAGGTTCGGTGGGAGCCTCAGTCTCATCGGCTTTTGCAGCTTTTTCCTGTAACTCCTTCAAGGCAATGGATTCGGCCAGGGCCTGAGCCTCGGCGGCATAAACCGCTTCATAATGTTTTTCTCCGCTGCCCACTGAGAGGAATGCAAGAAGTGAAAGTAACGTGATGACGGTAATCACCGCCATGGTTTTTTTGACCATGATGCAGGTTGTTTCTCCTTAGTACAATTCCCCAGTATACACACTCGTCCCCTGCATACATCCGGCGACGGATTATTTGTCAGCCGGGAATACGATACCTGTCTGACGGCGAACTTCATCCATCACATCAAAACAGAGTATGGTATCCTTTAAAATATATGACGAATCAAAGGTTCTGTCAACTGTTTTCTTTGCAACCAGATCGGCAAAGATTTCCGCTTCGAAGCACATGTTGTTGGCAGGGCCGTTGTTTACGTATTCTGCCGTCTCACCGTTTCTCAGGATCATGCGTGCAGCAGGGAACTGGCTGATGTGGTCGATGGCGATACTTCCGTTCTCACCCTGGATCACGCTGGGGCCGATTCCCTCAGTGATCTTTGACCAGATCACCGTACCGACCATGTCTTTGTAACCCAACAATGCAGTACCGGCACCTTCCATTCCGTTGTGAAGAATAACCGCGGAGGACTGAACCGTCTCCGGTTTTCCAAAAAGCATGAGGAACAAATATAAAGCATATACACCGATGTCCATAACGGCTGCATTGGACAGTTCGGGATTGAAGGCATTCAGCACCACTCCCTCCTTGAACTTATCATAGCGGCTGGAATACTGACAGTACTGGAACTGAGCATTGCGGATCTTTCCCAGTTTAGGCAGCTGCTCTCTCACCCACTGATAACCGGGAATGTAGGCCGAACGCATTGCCTCCATCAGGACAACGTGTTTTTTTTTCGGCAGCAGCAATCATCTGATTTAACTCGGTTTTGTTGCTGGCAGCAGGTTTCTCCACCAGAACATGCTTGCCGTGATTTAATGCGGCGATTGTCTGTGAACAATGACAGTAGTTGGGGCTTGCAATATAAACCGCATCCAATTCGGGATCGGAAAGGAACGCCTCCAGATCGTCATATATCCTTGTAACGCCGTATTTGGCACCAAATTCGGTTCCTGTGGTCATTTTGCGAGAATAGATGCTGTGGATGGTAATCTGGCTTAAATCCGCACATGCCTCAATCAAACGGTCACTGATAAAATTGGTTCCGATAATACCTAAATTCATGATGGATACCTCTCTTTTTATAAGATATTACTAATCATATTACTTGGTTTTTCGACGATTGTCAATGTTATTTTAGACAGGCAGAGTGTTTGCGGGATATAAAACAATGCAAGGTCTATCGTCAAAATAAACCTTGCATCAAAGAGGTCGTATCATGGAGACTATGCGAGACATTTGACCAAAACAGCCTTCTGTGCGTGGAGTCTGTTTTCCGCCTCATCAAAAATCTCGTTTGCATGTGCTTCGAATACCTTGGCGGTAATCTCCTCCTCGCGGTGAGCGGGAAGGCAATGAAGCACCATGGCGTCGGGATGTGCAACCGCCATCACATTATCATTGATCTGGTAGCCTTTGAAGATTTTCTTACGCTCTTCTGCTTCTGCTTCCTGACCCATGGATGCCCAGACATCGGTGTAAAGGACATCGGCATCTTTAGCCGCTTCGAGGACATCGGTGGTCCAAGTGAAGGTACCATTTTCAGCGGCCCATTTCATGAGCTTTTCATCGGGAAGATAACCTTCGGGACAGGCAATGCTTACTTCCATGCCCATTTTGATTCCACCGACAATGAGGGAATTGGTCATGTTGTTTCCGTCACCGATATAACAGAGTTTATTGCCCTGAATACTTCCCTTATGCTCACGGATGGTCATCAGGTCAGCCAGTACCTGACAGGGATGGCAATAATCGGTCAGGCCGTTGATCACAGGGATGGTGCCATATTCGGCCAACGCCTCAACCTCAGCCTGTGCAAAGGTACGGATCATGATGCCGTCCAGATAGCGGGAAAGAACACGGGCGGTGTCACTTACGGGCTCACCTCTGCCGATCTGCAGCTCCTTGCTGCTTAGGAAAAGGGCACTTCCGCCCAGATCATACATACCTACCTCAAAGGATACTCTGGTGCGGGTGGAGGACTTCTCAAAAATCATACCGAGAGTCTTGCCCTTTAACAGGTGATGCTCGATGCCGTTCTTTTTTTCATATTTAAGCTGATCTGCCAGATTCAGAATCTCTGTGATCTCCGTGGAGCTCAGGTCCATTAATTTCAATAAATGTTTCATATTGCACACACCTCTTTAATGATATTGATTGCCTTTTCCAGTTCATCCATGGGTATATTTAATGCAGGGAGAAGTCGTACCTTCTGCTTTGCCGTAATGACCAGAACACCTTGCTCCCGGCATTTTGTTACCACCTCGGCAGCAGGCTTTTCGGTCTCAATGCCGATCATGAAACCAAGGCCGGATACACTCTTTACGCCCGATGTATCCTTTAGGGCTTCAAAGATATACGCTGACTTTTCTGTAACATCACTCATCAATTCATCGGTCAGTCTGGAAAATACACTGATGGCACCTGCGCAGCAGACCGGATTGCCGCCGAAGGTGGAACCATGGCTTCCGGGAAT
>JAFOFP010000206.1 GCA_017387285.1 Lachnospiraceae bacterium | reverse complement strand
CGGGAAAACACGGCACTGCCGGCACCCATAAAGGTGATTTTAGCCATAAAAGTAAATCCTCCTCGGTGTAATGATGTCGTTCCTTGTCTGCAGAAAGAACGGAACCGGTAAATATGTACGAGGTTAGTATAGTTGGAAATAGGGGAAATGAACATTGCAGAATGTGAGATTTTTTTACCTCGGTGCGAGGAAAAAAACTGTACGAGTTGATGGTAAGGTGATATACTGGGGTAAGTGTGAGAGATATTCGCAGTGAATGAGCTGCAGATATGAGGAAAATTATGCATTACAGTGTGGCTATCGCAAATCAGCATTTTCATGACATTAACCCAAGAGTATGCGGATGGGAGGAGTGCAGTCCGTCCCATTATTTCGGACCGGCGGTGAGATCTTACTGGCTGCTCCATTATGTGATGGAGGGTGAGGGAGTATTTCGCGTGGGCGAGTGTGAATATGAGGTACATGGATCGCAAATGTTCATTATTCGTCCGGGAGAATTGACTTATTATAAGGCCTCCGGGGAGAAGCCTTGGAAGTATATCTGGATCGGTTTTGACTGTGGAGTGGAGGTGCCGTCCGCCTTAAATGAGCATGTCCTTGATTTTCCGCAGGGGCGAATGCTGTTTGAGCGTCTGCAAAAGGCAAAACAGCTGACCGATGGTCGGGAGGCATTTCTCTGCGGGAAGATCTGGGAGCTGTTTTATCTGATCGCTTCCATGCAAAAAAAGGCAGGCCGTAAAGAATTGTATATCCGGCAGGCCAAAAACTATATGGAGTCTGAGTATATGGTGGGGATCACCGTAGGTGAGGTGGCGGCCAGACTGGGCCTTGACCGCAGCTATCTGAGCAATCTGTTCAAGGAGACCGAGGGGACATCGCCCCAACAGTATCTGAATGAGGTTCGGATGAGGCAGGCGGCTGTTCTGCTGACGGAGTTGGGGTATACGGTGACGGAGACCGCCATGTCGGTGGGGTATGCCGATGTGTTTGCATTTTCACGGATGTTCAAACAGTTTTATGGGGTGTCGCCCAAGTATTATCGCAGAGGCGATATTTATTAAAATTTTGGAATGTCCATGAAACTACTGCACATTTTCGTAAAATGTGATAGAATATGATTTGATGCAAAGGACAAATTCTGTTGACCCAAACACCTGATCATAAGGCGAACGAAAGACAAATCGGAGGAATGTATGGGCGCGATCGCAAATGACTGGCTAGAGCCGTTGGCTCCGGAGTTTAAAAAGCCATATTACGCAAAATTATATAAAACGATCCGGGAAGAATATACGACCAGACAGATCTTTCCGGATTCACAGGATATTTTCAATGCCTTTTCCCTGACTCCGCTGTCGGAGGTGAAGGTGGTGATTTTGGGACAGGATCCCTATCACAATGTGGGGCAGGCCCACGGACTTTGCTTTTCGGTGAAGCCGGAGGTGGAAATTCCGCCGTCATTGGTGAACATTTATCAGGAGCTGCAGAGTGATCTGGGTTGCTATATTCCGGATAACGGTTATCTGGTCAAGTGGGCAAAACAGGGCGTGCTGCTTCTCAATACCGTTCTGACTGTCCGTGCCCACGAGGCCAATTCGCACCGGGGGATCGGATGGGAGGAATTTACCGACGCGGCCATTCGTATATTGAATCAACAGGATCGCGCGATCGTCTTTATGCTCTGGGGGAGACCTGCTCAGATGAAAAAGAGTATGTTGGATAATCCGAAGCATCTGGTGCTGGAGGCACCTCACCCCAGTCCATTGTCGGCATATCGCGGCTTCTTCGGATGCAGACACTTCAGCCGGGCCAATGCCTTTTTGGAGGATCACGGTATTGCTCCCGTTGATTGGCAGATTGAGAGTATCCGGCGGTAAGCAGATACTCCCGGGCGGGATAGCTGTACCGCAAGTAGGAAAAATGGATTGGAGAGAAAAAAGTGGGTAATATCTTAGAATATATCAAGGCTTTGGTTTACGGTATCGTGGAGGGAATTACCGAGTTTCTGCCTATCAGCAGCACGGGCCACCTGATTTTGCTGGAGCAGCTGATGCCCTTCAAGGATGTGAGCGAGGCCTTCATGGAGATGTTTGATGTGGTGATCCAGCTGGGAGCTATCCTTGCGGTTTGTGTGTTGTACTTTGACCGGCTCAATCCCTTTGGGAAGAAAAGCGAAAAGGCGAAAAAACGGACATGGATGATCTGGCTGAAGGTGGCCATTGGTTGTGTTCCGGCCATGGTCTGCGGACTGCTTTTGGATGACTGGTTCGATGCCAATTTTTATAACGGGATTACGGTTTCCATCACCCTGATCTTATACGGTATTTTCTTTCTGGTGCTGGAAAAGCAGAATGAGAAAAGGGAGTTTGCGGTCATCCGGTTTTCACAGATGTCCTATTTGTGTGCGGTTCTGATCGGTATTTTTCAGGTTCTGGCCATGATCCCCGGTACTTCCCGTTCGGGAGCAACCATACTGGGAGCTATGCTGTTGGGCGTGTCCAGAGAAGTGGCAGCCGAGTATTCGTTCTTTATGGCGATCCCCATTATGTTTGGCGGCAGTTTTCTGAAAATCCTGAAGTTTATTCTGGAGGGAAATGTGCTGACCGGATCACAGATCGGTATTTTGGCGGTGGCGATGATATCTGCCTTTTTGGTGGCGGTTCTGGCGATCAAGCTGCTGATGGATTTTATTAAGAAGCATGACTTTAAGGCCTTTGGTATTTACCGCATTGTGTTGGGTGTACTGGTGTTGGTTTATTTTCTGCTGAAATAGCCGGATCAAGATAAAGGGCAATTACTGCCGGTATTTCATCTGCGGACTGGGCAGATTTCGTGTGATTGGAGGATGTGAAATGAAGTGGTTGGATAAGCTTCAGAGGAAATACGGTCGCCATGCGATCCATAATCTGACAAAATATATGACGATTATTTATGCTACGGGGTTGATTTTACAGATCATGGCGCCCGGTTTTTATGAGATGTATCTGAGTCTCCACATGAGTCAGGTGTTCAAGGGGCAGATCTGGCGTCTGGTGACCTTTGTGATCTATCCCCCGGGAGGCGGATTGTTTTTCTCTTTGATCATGATGGTGATCTACTATCAGTTGGGGAATACGCTGGAGAACTGTTGGGGGGCCTTTCGCTATAATTTGTATATCTTTAGCGGAGTGCTGTTTCATATTGTGGCGGCCCTTCTGGTGACATTGATCGAGGGTGATTGTTATCTGACCGGCGTCAGCTATCTGAATATGACCATGCTGTTGGCATTTATCACGGAGTTTCCCAATACCCAGTTTTATCTGCTCTATTTTATTCCGGTCAAAGCAAAGTGGATCGGTATCGTGGATGCGGCGTATTTGGGATTGATCATTGTCAGCGGATTGCTGTCTCCGATTTTTCCCGGCGTTCAGATATCTGATTTTGGCACCGGGGTTCTGGTACTGTTTTGCGTGCTGAATTATATTGTCTACTTTTTTACCCTGCCGGGTAACCGATATACCCCCAGGCAGATCAAACGAAGGACGGTCTACGCGGCCAAGGTGGCGGCAAGTAATGTAAAGGTAAAGGCCGGACGGCATCGCTGTGCAGTATGTGGGCGCACGGAGGCAGACGGAGAGGAACTGGAATTCAGATTCTGCTCCAAGTGCAACGGGAATTATGAATACTGTCAGGATCATCTGTACACACACATGCATGTGGAGTAGAATAAAATACAGCGAAAATCTAAATCAAGACAGTTAATGAAAGATATTAAGTTGCAGTTCGATGAAAATGTTCATCGGACTGTAATTTTTTTTTCTTAATTTTCAAAAAACCTATTGCTATTTTTAAAAATATGATCTAGAATGGAGGAAAGTAGTAACCTAATGGAGACATTGTGGTAGAAAGTGGTAGAAAACGGGATTCGGTGGATTCAAAATGAT
>JAFOFP010000205.1 GCA_017387285.1 Lachnospiraceae bacterium | reverse complement strand
GGTACTCTGTTCGTAGGGAAAAAATAACCTTCGTTTCAGGTAATCGATATGAAATGGGAGAACTTAGGCCACCGTGATTATGAAAGCCGAACACATGTCCGTGATATTCTGGACGACGAGCTGGTGTGTCGCTGCAGGAATATCACGGCAGGCGAGATCCGAAAGACCATCGGCGAAGGTGCCTCTGCACTGGAACAGCTGCAGGAAAAGACCGGAGCCGGCACCGGCTGCGGTCTTTGTGTCAAAACACTACAGCGTATTCTGGAGTATTCCCAACTGCGGGAACCGGGGCCCGGGGATATTGAGTTTATTGAGAAGCGCCCGCACGGTCTTCCGGAGGAAGAACGTACTGTGGATGAAAAATGCGCGGATCTTCCGGTACTGGAAATACAAACCACGGAATGGGTCGAGCTTCGCTCCATCATGAAAAAGACCGTAACCCGCGGTTTTCCCGATTACTCTCAGGAGGTCAATGAGTGGATCAAGCTGTTCCTTCGCTGGGACCTTGGAGATCCGGAATATGCAGAACACTATACGGAGTTGCAGGATCGTGCTGTGGAGACGCTTTCACGGGACGAGATCCTAACAGTCCTCACCTGGTATATTAAGGAGGAGCGGAAAAGAGCAGGACTCATTGCTCAGGCACTGGAGGATGGCACCCTGCCTGCTTTGACCCAGCGGCTCCACAATATAACAAGTTAAGATTCAGCAAATAAAAATGACGGCCGAAGCCGTCATTTTTTGTTTTATCGGGTTTTTCAGGCCTGTCTTGCCTTCAGCTGATCAATCAGCTCATCACAGACCTCATCCATATCGCCTACGATACCATAGTCACAATAGTTGAAGATCTGGGCGTCCGGATTCTTATCCACCGCAACGAAGACATCGGCGTCAACACCTGCAGTATGGTTTACTGCGCCGGAAACACCAAAGCTGATGTAGAGCTTGGTTTTGACCATAACGCCGGACTGTCCGATCTGCAATTTGTACGGAAGGATACCGCGGTCAAACAGCGGTCTGGTGCAGCCGATTTTGCCGCCCAGCAATTTTGCCAGAACACGGTAACGCTCCAGATGCTCGGAGTCCTTCAGACCGTTACCGACACATACGATGCAGTCGGCATTGGCGATATCCAGTTCCGGATCCATGTCATCGGGGATGAAATCGATATGTTTGCATCGGATTGCTTCGGGATCAAAACTGATCTCCTCGCAGATCGCCTCCACATTCTTCTTGGCACCTACCGGTGCATACTTAAAGGTGCCCGGACGGATAGTGCCCACCTGAGGACGCATCACCGGTACAGTGATAACGGCCATGATCTTGCCGCCGACTGCCGGCTCGATGAACTGGATATCACCGGTCTCAGGATCATACTCCAGCTCCATGGCGTCGGAGGTGCAGCCGGTATCCAGCTGAACTGCAAACCGGGGCGCGAAATCACGTCCGAAGATGGTGCCGCCGACAAAGATGGCGGACGGATTATATTTGCGGGACAGGACCGTGAACACGTTGGCATACGCATCGGTATTGAAATATTCATAACCGGTACCATTGACATAAATGATTCCGTCCACACCGCATTCTCTGATCTTATCCACTTCTTCGTGAGGAAGATCACTGATGATTACTGCGTACAGTTTTTCGCCGGTTACATCGCAAAGCTTGCGGATCTCACAGCAGAGCTCAAGGCTCACAGGTGCGACGGTCTCGCCATCATGCTCGATGTATACCCACATATTTTTGTAATCAGATTTCTGCATAGTAGGACCTCCTTAGATCGAGCCT
>JAFOFP010000204.1 GCA_017387285.1 Lachnospiraceae bacterium | reverse complement strand
TGGATATTCCGTCCGGAAGGAGTATAGTAATCCGCTGTGGTAAATTTTATGCCGGTGCCATCTCCCAGATCAATAATATCCTGTACCACACCCTTGCCGTAGCTGGTCACGCCCACCAGGGTTCCAACGCCGTAGTCCTGAATTGCTCCAGTGAATATCTCAGCGGAGCTGGCACTGTACTCGTTGATCAGCACCACCAGCGGCAGATCGAAATCACTGCCCTTAATGTAGTAGGTACGGTCACTGGTATATTTACTCTTAATGGTCAGGACATTTCCTCCAGGCAGAAACAGATCCGCCACATCAATACAGCTGCTGACTAATCCGCCGGGATTTGCTCTCAGGTCAAGAATCAGACCTTCCATTCCCTGACTCATCAAATCCGCCAATGCCTGTTCCGTCTGTCCCGCCGCATTACCGAAAAATTGAAGAATCTGGATATATCCGATCTTATCCTCCAACATACTCCAATAAACCATATCCTGCTCTACCATGCGGCGCTCCACATCCATGGTCACATAATCTTCAATGCCGGGACGATACACCTTAATGCTAATGGTACTTCCGGCCTCTCCCTTGATCCTGTCCACCACATCATCTACCGGTGTCTGCAGCACGTTTGCTCCCGCTACTTCCACAATAATATCTCCGGCCTTCATTCCCGATTCCTCTGCAGGGCTGTTGCGGAACACATGGCTGACTGTGATCTCCATGGTCTTAAGATTCTGGGACACCATGACGCCGATGCCGTAATAGGTTCCCTCATTGGTTTCCAAGAGCTCGGCGAACTCTTCTTCATTGTAATAATAAGCATAGTCATCCCCCAGACCGCTCATCAATCCGGAAAAAATACCGTCCTCCATGGCCTGCTCGTCCATCTCATACAGATAATATGCATCCAGATACTGAAGAATCAGATTCAGTTTTTCACTGTCCACCACATCGCTGATATAAATGTCTTCGTTCGGCTGAGTGTTTTCAACGCTTTCTTGACTCGGACTCTCGGTGGGCATGGGCACATAATCACTGCCACTCATGGAAAATACCACAGGAATCATGATCAGCAGTGTGAGCAGCGCACCCACCAGCGCACCGATCACACCGCCGGCGATCCGGTCTCCGCGGCGATTTTGGATCATTTCCTCCGACTGACGGTAATTTCCCGTGGCGGTGTATATTTCTTTTTCTTTCCCTTCCTCAGCAATATTTTCCTGCACTAAGTTCTCTTCTCTCTCATCCATGGCTGTCACTTCTTTCCCGCTTATCTTGTTTTATCCCGGTGAACAGACCCCTCTGTCCACATCCTGCTCCCGTCTTCTGTCACCTGTTCCGGTGACCCAACATCCTACGGACTCACATAGTCCAACGGATTTTTCGAGTAGGTCGAATCAATAAATCCGCCCACTCTGACCTCAAAATGGAGATGCGCTCCGGTAGACCAACCGGTATTGCCCACCAGACCGATGGTCTGGCCTTGTCTGACAGTCTGACCCTCAGACACATGTATTTTCTGCAAATGCATGTACACGGTATACGTGCTGTTTCCGTGATACAAAATCACCCAATTTCCGGCAGATGCACTTTTCCGCGCAATGATCACCGTACCGGATGCCGCCGCGGAAACCGGGGCACCTTCCAACGCACCGCCCGGCAATGCAATATCGATACCTTTATGGTTACTCAAAGTACCATTGACCTCGCCGGTGAGGGGGTCCACACGGTAACCGAAATAGGAGGTGATACGGGTGCAACTGGCTACCGGCCAGATCATCCCCTTGGACGACACCTGCTGGTTACTGCCCTGATTTCCTGTACTGTTCTGGTTTCCGGAATTATTTTGATTCGCCAGTTCCTCCTGACGCTTACGTTCCTCTTCTTCCTTGCGTTTACGCTCTTCCTCCTCCAGACGCTCGATCTCTTTCTGGATCGTTAGGAGTTCTGCCTCCTCTTCCTTCAACGCCTTATCATAATCCACGATCAGATGCTCCGTTTCATCGATAAGCCCCTCCAGCTCACGAAGCTGCGCATCCTTCTCCTCCGCAAGCATGGTCAATGAAGCTTCCTTGGCGGACAACTCCGTCTCCCAGACAGACAGCTCATCCCTTCTGGCAAACAGTTCTGTCTTCGTATCTTCGATCCCTTGAATGGTGTCC
>JAFOFP010000203.1 GCA_017387285.1 Lachnospiraceae bacterium | reverse complement strand
CTCGCATATCCTGCTACACGAATCATGGTGACCTCCTGTTGATAAAGCAAGAATTTCCATATCTATAACATAATCGTATATGGAAAAAAAGTCAAGAGTCGTTATAATCAGTATATAAAACAGAAAAGGCGTAAAGCAGAAAAAGACATATACAGGGACAAGATATGTCCGGGGGAAGCGCGTCTTGACGAGAGGGAATGAGAATGATACAGAAAAGAATCAGCGATCTGATCGGATATGGCTTGAAGACAGGACTGATCGAAGAAGCAGACAAAGTATATACAGTCAATGGGTTGCTGGAGTTGTTTGGACTGGATGAGTGGGAGGAGACTAAGAGTGATCGGGATGCAACGCTGACCGATATTCTTGAGGATATGCTTGATTATGCGGCTGCCCACGGTCTCCTTGCAGAAGATACGGTCACCTACCGGGATCTGTTTGACACGAAGATCATGGGCCTGTTAATGCCTCGCCCCAGCGAGGTTCGCAATAAATTCCGGAAACTATATCGTGAGCAGGGAGCAAAGGCGGCGACGGATTATTACTACAAGCTCAGCGGTGACAGCAACTATATCCGCAGAGACAGAGTAAAAAAAGATTTGAAGTGGACAACGGATACGGAATTTGGTACACTGGATATAACCATCAACCTGTCTAAGCCGGAGAAGGATCCCAAGGCCATCGCGGCAGCGAAACTGATGAAGCAGAGCGGTTATCCCAAGTGTCTCCTTTGCAAGGAAAACGAGGGATATGCCGGCAGAGTCAATCATCCCGCCAGACAGAATCATCGGATCGTTCCGGTGATCATCAACGGCAGTGACTGGTTTTTCCAGTATTCACCCTATGTATATTACAACGAGCATTGCATCGTGTTTAACGGTGAGCATACGCCCATGAAGATTGAGCGGGCCACCTTTGGAAAGCTGTTGGATTTCGTGGAGCAGTTCCCACACTATTTTGTGGGGTCCAATGCGGATCTTCCCATTGTGGGCGGCTCTATTTTGAGCCACGATCATTTTCAGGGCGGAAATTATGAGTTCCCCATGGCTAAGGCGCCTATGGAGAGACAGATAAAGTTTGCCGGTTTTGAGGACGTAAAGGCGGGGATCGTGAAGTGGCCCATGTCGGTGATCCGTCTTCGTGCTGCGGATAAAGAGAGGCTGGTTGAGCTGGCGGACAAGATTTTGACGGTATGGCGCGGCTACACCGACGAGGCAGCATTTGTCTTTGCTGAGACAGAGGGTGAGCCCCACAATACCATTACGCCCATTGCCCGGATGAGAAATGGGGAGTACGAGCTGGATCTGGTGCTGCGAAACAATATCACCACCGAGAAACATCCGCTGGGCGTATATCATCCCCATGCAGAGCTTCATCATATTAAAAAGGAAAATATTGGACTGATCGAGGTCATGGGACTGGCGGTGCTTCCTGCCAGATTGAAGGATGAGATTGCTGCATTGGAGCGGATTTACCGGACAAAGGGCGATTACCGCAGGGATGAACTGACCGAAAAACATGCAGACTGGATGGAGGATATTCTGAACCGCTATCCTCAGATGGATGCAGACAAGCTTCACATTGTTTTGCAGGAGGAGATCGGTCAGGTATTCAAACGGGTACTGATGGATGCCGGCGTGTACAAGTGTACTGAGGAGGGCAGAGTGGCCTTCATGGAGTTTGTGGATGCGGTGAACCGGTAAGTGGCAGTGAGAAATCAGGCCAGTGGTGAAAATAGGATAGGAAACATCAAGTTAAGATAGATAATGGAGGGAAACAAATGTCAATCTTAGTGACAGGCGGAGCCGGTTTTATCGGCAGCCATACGGTAGTGGAATTACAGGCAGCAGGATACGAAGTGGTGGTAATGGACAATCTGTCTAACTCCAGTAAAAAGTCTCTGGAGCGTGTCAGCGCCATTACAGGAAAACCGGTGACCTTTTATGAGGCAGATATTCTGGACAGGGAGGCTCTGGAGATGATTTTCTCCAAAGAGAAGATCACGGCCTGCATTCATTTTGCAGGGCTTAAGGCAGTGGGTGAGAGTGTTGCCAAGCCTTGGGAATATTATGAGAATAATATCAGCGGTACCCTGACGCTGGTGGATGTGATGAGAAAGCACGGCTGCAAAAATATCATTTTCTCTTCCTCAGCCACCGTTTACGGTGATCCGGCCATTATCCCCATCACCGAGGAATGCCCCAAGGGCAGCTGCACCAATCCCTACGGCTGGACCAAGTCTATGCTGGAGCAGATCCTGATGGATATGCAGAAGGCCGATCCGGAGTGGAATGTGATCCTGCTTCGCTATTTTAACCCCATCGGCGCTCACAAGAGCGGTACCATCGGCGAGAATCCCAACGGTATCCCCAACAACCTGATGCCCTACATCACTCAGGTGGCTGTGGGCAAGCGCCCTGAGCTGGGTGTCTTTGGAGATGACTATGACACTCCCGACGGCACCGGAGTGCGTGACTATATCCACGTGGTGGATCTGGCCGACGGCCATGTGAAGGCATTGAAAAAGATTGAGGAAAATCCCGGTTTAAAGGTCTACAATCTGGGAACCGGCGTGGGCTACAGTGTGCTGGATGTGGTGAAGAACTTCGAGGCAGCCACCGGCGTGAAGGTTCCCTATGTGATCAAGGACAGACGCCCCGGCGATATCGCAGCCTGCTATGCAGATCCGGCTAAGGCCAAGGCAGAGCTTGGCTGGGAGGCTAAGTATGGTATCCGGGAGATGTGCGAGGATTCCTGGAGATGGCAGAGCATGAACCCCAATGGGTATGAAAAGTGAAAAAAGTAAATTGAATGGTTGAATCAAAGGGACTGTCGGAGCTTGCTTGGACAGTCCCTTGCTTTGTATAGATGCTTGCATGCAGGGGGAATGTATGTTACAATTTCAATATAGTATTGATTAGGAGGAAGAATCAATGAACTCAGTTAACAGAATGTTTGAAATACCTGTGAAGATGGACTGCGACGTAGCGGTTATCGGCGGCGGCCCCGCAGGTTTCTGTGCAGCGGTGGCAGCGGCAAGAAACGGCGCAAGAACTGTATTGGTTGAGAAAAACGGCGGTGGCGGCGGTATGGCCACCTACGGTTTGGTTGGTCCTTTTATGACCTCCTATGACAAGGATGGAAAAAATATGATCATCCGCGGTCTCTTTGAGGAGGTGGTTGAGCGCCTGCTTAAGCAGGACGGTGCCATCCATCCCAAGGATGTTCCGGCGGGAAGCGCATTTACATCCTATATTGTTCTGGGTCATGAGCACTGTACTCCTTTTGATCCCGAGGTGTTAAAACGGGTAATCGATGAGATGCTCACCGAGGCCGGAGTTAAGGTCCTTTACCACACCAGCTTTGTGGAGCCCATGATGGCTGAGGATCGGATCGAGGGTGTGATCGTTCATTCCAAGAGCGGTTTGGAGGCCATTAAGGCCAAGACCGTCATTGACTGTACCGGCGATGCGGACGTGGCTTACCGCGCAGGCGTTCCCTGCGAGTTGGGCGACGAGGAAAGCGGACGGATCCAGCCCGCGACCATGTTCTTCCGGATCGGAAACGTGGATTCCGACAAGCTTGAAGCAGATATCATTGCAAACAAAGATAATTTTTATCGAAAGAATGGTGTAAACTATCGTTCCCTTCACTGGAGAGTTACTGAGGCAAGAGAGAATGGTGACTGGACCCTGAATCGTGTGTCCATCGGTATTTTCCGCGGGGTGAAGAAGGATGAGTGGAATATCAATACTTCCCGTATTATGGGTATCGATGGAACCAGCGGAGAGAGCCTTTCCGAGGCAGAGATGGTTGGCCGTCAGCAGGTGAAGGAGATTTACGCGTTCCTGAAAAAATATGTGCCCGGCTGTGAGAATGCCATCCTGTTGTCCAGTGCACCTACCATCGGCATCCGTGAAACCCGTCATATTCGTGGCGAGTATCAGCTGACCACCGATGACGTTCTTCAGGGACAGGTGCCGGGGGATGCGATCCTTCTGGCATCCAACTCCATCGACGTTCACGGTCGCTTCGGCCCTATGAGCAATGAGTATGTGGCCGTGGAGAACGGTGACTGGTACGGAGTTTCCTACCGTTGTCTGGTACCTCAAAAAGTGGAACAGCTTCTGGTGGCAGGCCGGTGCGTGTCTGCGACCTCCGAGGCGGCAGGCGCCATCCGCGTGATGCCTCCCTGTATGGAGCTGGGACATGCAGCCGGTGTGGCAGCGGCCATGGCGGTGAAGAATGACTGTCTGGTGCGCGAGGTAAATACCGATGAGCTGCGGACTCAGATGGTGAGAGAGGGCAGTTTCTTAGGCTGATCGGGCGTGGGATATTTTTGAATATTAATGATAAGCGGGAGTGCAGCTTGAATTGATGCATGGGACCGGGGAGTGACACGGAATGGGAATGACTGAGAGAAAATCAAAAAAAGGTCTGTATACTCTGGGATTGGATTTCGGCACCCTGTCCGGCAGAGCGATCCTTGTGGACATCGGAGATGGCAGTGTGATCAGCGAGGCGGTGATGGATTATCCCCACGGGGTCATGGATCGTGAACTGCCCTGCGGCAAGCCTATTCCCAGAGGTTGGGCGTTTCAGCATCCTGCCGATTATCTGCAGGTGCTGGAGTATATCGTTCCGGAGACGGTGAAGAAAAGCGGTGTTGAGGCGGCGAAGATCATCGGACTGGCGGTGGATTTCACCGGCGTTACGCTGGTTACATTGGACAAAGAAGGGACGCCTCTGTGCTTTCTGCCGGAGTTTGAGGCGGAACCGCTGTCCTATGTGATCCATTGGAAACATCATGGGGCGGCTCCCTACCGGGCTGAGGTACAAGCTGCGCTGGAGACTCACGAGCCGGGACTGCTGGTCAGACATGGAGGTACCCTGTCTGACGAGGGAATGATGGTGAAGGTTCTTCAGGTGCTGAGAGAAGCACCCGAAGTGTATGAGGCGGCTGATCTGGTGATGGAGGCCGGTGACTGGGTCACGATGGAACTTACGGGCCGGCTGGTGCGCAGTCAGGCTATGGCCGGGTTTAAGGCTTTTTGGCAGCAGGATAAGGGTTATCCCGACGAATGTTTTTATGAACAGATAGATCCTGAGTTAAAGCATTATACGACCACGAAGCTTCGCGGGGAATTGCGGATGATCGGAGAACGGGCAGGAGGTCTGACCGGGGAGATGGCAGAAAAATTCGGTCTGTTGCCCGGTACTCCGGTGGCAACGTCCCACTATGACGGTCATGCGGCCCTGCTGGGTGCCGGGATCAGTGAGCCAAATGTGGCGATGCTGACACTGGGGACTTCCGGAGGGTTTATCCTGGCCCATAAAGAGGCAAAGCCGGTGCAAGGGACCACCGGGGTGACAGAAAACGGTGACCTGCCGGGATACTACGGCTATGCGTCGGGGCAGTCCGGTGTGGGCGACTGGTTTGCGTGGTTTGTAAACAATATGCTTCCGGAGGCTTATGTGCGGGAGGCAGAAGATAAAGGTGTGGCGGTACAGGCACTTCTCAGTGAGAAAGCCGCACGGTTAAAGCCCGGTGAGAGTGGTTTGATCGCTCTGGATTGGATCAGTGGAAATCGTTCTGTGCTGGCTAACTCGGATCTGTCCTGTATGATGCTGGGCATGACATTGCAGACAAAACCGGAGGATATCTATCGAACACTGTTGGAAGGCGTGGCTTTCGGGACACGTCGGATCAGGGATTCCTACACGCAGGCCGGGGTCGCGGTGGATGGTATCCACGCGGTAGGAGGCATTGTCAAAAAGAATCCTCTGCTGATGCAGATTTACGCAGATGTATTGAGTTGCCATATCAGCATTTGCAAGTCCACTCAGGCGGCAGCTCTCGGTGCAGCCATGTTTGCGGCGGCAGCAGCCGGGGAGGAGAAGGGCGGCTATGGAACCATCATTGAGGCCATAGAGCAGATGTCAGAGATGGAGCCCTACGGATATGATCCGATTCCCGAGAATGTGGCGGTGTACGATCAATTATATGAGGAATATGTGCGGCTCCATGACTATTTCGGCACCGGGGAAAATGATGTGATGAAGAGATTGAGAAAGATCACTTGAATTTAGAAATAACTTGTGATATGATGATCGTCGGAAAAGACCGGGTGGTATCAATATTGGTCGGATCGGAGCAGTCGGCAGATGAACCATTGTAAATTTCCGGAGCGGGGCTTGCATACCGGAGGTTGGTGTGGATATTTTAATAAGGAAATGACATTGATAGAAGAGGGTGATAGTGCAGACTGTCACTCTTTTGTTGTAAAGTGATAACAAGTGCTGAGAGAAGTTGGCATAGACGAGATACAGTTGATGACAGGAGGAAAAGATCAATGGGCAGAAAGACGATAAGGGATCAGAAGAACGGAGATTGGAAGAATGGGGCGAGAAAACTGTTGGTGATCCTGTTGGGCAATGTGATTTACAGTGCGGGCGTGGCATTTTTTGTCATTCCTTATGATATGCTGACAGGAGGAACTACCGGTCTGGCTTTGATTTTGCAGCGGTTTCTGGAGATACCGATTCCTTTGTTTGTGGCTATTTTCAATGTGATTACCTTTTTGCTGGGACTGTGGATTTTGGGATGGAGCTTTGCGGCCACCACACTGGTCAGTACCTTTTTCTATCCGGCCATCCTGCAGGTATGGCAGATGATCGCAGCAGAGGTAGGGATGATCAGCAATGATATGCTGTTATGTACGATCTATGCCGGCGTAATGATCGGTGTGGGGTTGGGACTGGTGATCCGAGAGGGCGCTTCCACCGGAGGAATGGATATCCCGCCGTTGATCATTAACAAATACACCGGGATAGCCATATCCACGCTTCTCACGGTGTTTGATATGTCTATCCTCATCGGAAGAGCGTTGTTTTCCGATAAGGAACAGATCATGTACGGCATTTTGCTGGTAATCATCTATAATCTGGTATTGGAGCAGATGCTGGTCATCGGAAAAAGACAGGTGCAGATCAGCATTATCAGCGAAAAGTATGAGGAGATCAATGATTGGATCACCGGAGAGCTGGACAGAGGTTCCACATTAATTCGGGCTGAGGGAGGTTACCTCCGCCATGAGACCATGCAGGTGGTCACGGTGGTATCCAAGCGGGAAGTGTTTAAGGTCAATGAGAAAGTGAAAGAGATCGATCCCGAGGCATTTATCGTAATCGGGCAGGTGGGTGAGGTCCGCGGAAGAGGATTTACCAAGGGCAGGGTGTATCGGTAAAACCGCAAAAAATACGGCGAAATGCCGTTGACACCGAAGAAAAAATGCGGTATAACTATACCAAGCCGATGAAAAAGAGGTAGTACCTTATTCAGAAACAGTACAGAGAGTTGCAGACGGTGGGATTGCAGCGTGTGGAGATAGGGGAATGGACTTTGGAGGTGAGCCGGAGGGTGATGCTTCGTTATCAAGGTCAGCGTATGATGGTACGTGGAGAGAGGGCG
>JAFOFP010000202.1 GCA_017387285.1 Lachnospiraceae bacterium | reverse complement strand
CAGCCGTTCCTCATCGCTCATTTTTGTCTCTTCAATGATCTGCACCTCATCATAGAGATGTTCCCATTGGCCGTCTCCGGCAAGTATATTTACATCAAATTGTTTGTTTTTACTCATATTTACCCTGTTATACTGTCATCCATAATTTCACTTACAGATCGGTATCATCAGCCCCCCTGAAATCAGATGGCGCGGGTTGCCTCTGCCAGCCATGCCAGCTCTTCCTCATCCATATAGGGCGCAAGCTTCTCGTACACATCCCTGTGATAGTCATTCAGTCTCTTTTTGTCCGTCTCATCGAGAAGCTCCGGTACCACCGCATCCAGATCGATGGGTGCCATGGTCAGATGCTCAAACTCCATGAACTGACCGTACTGATTCTTCTCCGCCTTTTTGCAGAGGATCAGGTTCTCCGTGCGGATACCGTGGCTGCCCTCGATGTATAAACCGGGCTCGTCGGAGGTGATCATTCCCTCCTCCAGGATGCAGCTGTCGTTACGCTCAGGCACGATCCGCCAGCGGAATCCGTTGGGTGCCTCGTGAACATTTAACAGATAGCCCACACCATGTCCGGTACCGTGGTTAAAGTCCAGGCCCTGCTCCCACAAAGGACCGCGAGCCAGATAGTCCAGGTTAATGCCTCTGCAGCCGTAAAGGAACTTGGCCGCCGCCAGATTTAACATTCCCTTCATGACCAACGTAAAATGCAGTTTTTCCTCATGGGTCAGAGGACCCACTGCCCATGTTCTGGTCACGTCGGTGGTTCCCTCATAATACTGACCGCCGGAATCACAGAGGAACAGTCCTCTGGCCTCGATCACTGCACAATTTTCCTTTGATGCGGAGTAGTGACACTGAGCCGCATTGGGACCGTATGCGCAGATGGCGCCGAAGCTGTTCTCCAGGAAACCTTCCTGCTCCCGTCTGAACTCCTCCAGCTTTTCGCCCACACTGTATTCATCCATGGGGATCTTGCCCACATTTTTCTTCATCCAATAAATAAACTTCGTCAGCGCAGCACCGTCCTTGATATGGGCCTTGCGCATATTCTCCATCTCCACAGGAGTCTTGATGGCCTTCATCAGCACCGTAGGATTCTGTTTATCCACCAGTTTTACATCCGCCGCAAAGCTCTTCAGCAGAGCATAGCTGATCTTTGACTGATCCAACAGAATGGCTTTGTCTGCGGGAAGTGCTGTCACCTCCGGATAGAATGCACTGTATTCCTTCAGCTCCACACCGGCCGCCTTAAGCTCCTCCGCCAATGCTTCGCTCACTGCCTGTCCCTGCACGAACCAGATCACCCGCTCCGAAGTCATCACCACATAGGACAGCACCACGGGATTACATGCCACATCGCCACCGCGGACATTGAGAAGCCATGCAATATCATCCAGCGTAGTGATCACATGGATATCTGCACCGGCCTCCTCCATAGCCTTGCGAACCTGGGCGATTTTCTCCTCTCTGGTTTTGCCCACGTAGGACACGTCCAGAGACCAGGCAGGCTTGCAGGACAGTGCCGGACGGTCTGCCCAGACCAGATCCACCAGATCCTCATCCCAATGTACGGATGCACCCTTTTTCTCAGCGATCTCTCCCAATGTCTTTCCGGTCTTGCTGTCTACCACACGGCCGTCAAAGCCGAGGCAGGAACCCTCATGGAGATAGTCCTCCAAAAACTTGGTAATGGTGGGAACTCCCTCCTCGCCCATCTTATAAAGTTCTACGGTGGAGCCCTTTAACTCCTTCTCTGCCTGAATAAAATATCTTCCGTCGGTCCAGAGAATGGCCTTCTGCGGCATGATCAGCGCAGAACCGGCAGAACCGGTAAAGCCGGTCATATACTTTCTGCAGGTAAAATACCTGCCAACATACTCAGACTGGTGAAAATCCGCTGTGGGGATCAGATATGCATCAATCCCCCTTTTACTCATCTCTGCTCTCAAAGCAGCCAAACGCTCTGTAATCACTTCTTTTACCTCCTATGCATAATCTGGTATTGTAATCAACGATATTTGGAAAGGAGAACCGACTCGATGGCAAATCAACCCTATCGCCAGAGCCGCCCCGGCTGTCCCGGTCAATCCCGACCCGGATATGTTCCCGGCAGACCTGTGCCCTATGCCCATCGCCCGGCCCCTCATCGGCATCCCTGCGACCACGACTGTCATGATGACAAACACTGTCACGACGATCACTGCCATGATGATGACCGCTGCCATGCTAACGATCACTGCCATGATGACGATCACTGCCATGACGATGACCACCGCTGCACCGACTGCAGCTCGAACAGTATGTCCTGCCCTGCCATGAACACCATGTTCGACCCCAAAATGTTTCCCATTGGCATGGCCTATGTGCCCATGCAGTCATGGGGGCCCCTCTACGACCATCGAAAAGCACTGGCTCAGGGAACTCTGTTCCCCGAACTGGATAAACCCTTTATCGGAAGGAGGGCCTGTCGATGAATCCCATGAATATTTATGAACTGGGCTTTGCCTTGGATGAAGTCACTCTGTTTCTGGACACCCATCCCGACCATGCAGAGGCACTGGAGCACTACTGTCGGCTGAAACAGCAGTATGCACAGGCAGTTAAGGACTATGAAATGACCTGTGCGCCTCTGACCATCGACCGCGTACACAATGACAATGATTGGAAATGGGTCAAAACTCCATGGCCTTGGGAAGGAGGATGCTTATGTGGAACTATGAAAAGCGACTGCAATACCCGATAAATATCACCCAGCCAAATCCTAAGATCGCCATGATCATCATGTCCCAATACGGTGGTCCCGACGGGGAGGCCGCAGCCTCCATGCGCTATCTCTCCCAGCGATACGCCACTCCCTACCGAGAGATCGCCGGACTTCTTACCGACATCGGTACATCGGTGTCAAATACCATTATAAAGGTAAAATGTGAAATTGCAAGCAATTATTTTGCCCCACTCACTGCCTGCACCGGATACAGCTGGACATCATGGCAATAAATTCGCTGTTGGTGGGCTTTCCCCTTCTGGCACTTACCGTATGGCCGAACAGCCTGTCCTGTGCCTCGATGGAACCTCGGGACCAGGCCACCTCAATGGCGTGGCGCAAGGCCCTCTCCACTCTGCTGGCGGTGGACCCATGCTCCTTCGCCACATGAGGATACAGTACCTTCGTCACACATTCCAGCATCTCATCATCCTCCATGGCCGCTCTGATGGCTGTCACCATATATCGATACCCCCGCAGATGAGCCGGGATCCCCAGCTGATGAAGCATATCCTTGATCACGATCTCAAATTCAGCCTCCGCGCCGGATGTCGTCACCGCCGCACAGACTTTCTCGTCCTGATTTTCCCTTTCCGGTTCCCACTCCATTCCGGTCAACTGCTTTACCCGATTGGCCAGCATTTTGGGATCATAAGGCTTGAGCAAAAAATAGCTGACTCCCATGCGGAAGGCAGCCGCCATGATCTGATCATTGTGGGCTGAGGTGGTCAGAATAAACCGCGGCATTTTTCGAATTGTTTTATCCTGTTTGATCTGCTCAATCAATGTGAATCCATCTATTTTAGGCATGACCAGATCCAATACCATGATATCCGGTGCCTTTTGTTTGATCAACTGGTAGGCTTCTGCTCCGTCACAGGCCCCTCCCACAAAATTCAACTGCTTGTCCCGCTGGATCGCCACCTGCAGGGATCTGTGGACCGCCGGGTCACAGTCCGCCACCGCCACCTGTAATACTCCCATCATTCTTTCCTCCTTCTTTTGCCATTCTTAACCACCGATTTGCCCTGCCGTTCTGCTTTTCTCCTTGAATTCAACTATAAATTGCGTTACAATGTGCTCATCGGCTTATTTCTGACATATTTTTACATCAAGTATCCCTATTTTACAGCAAAATCTCGGAAAGGGAAGTTCACTGACGGCACCATCTGGACCTTTTTTCCACATCCAACGTGCCATCAGTGGCACATAAGAGGGTCATGGAAAACACACAGCACGAATTAAAAAATGAGCTGCAGGACAGAATCAACCAGCAGCTCAGCCGCAAAGGATGGACATTGAAAACATTATCCGATCGCTCCGGCGTCCCCTATGAGACCCTAAAAAAGTTGGCCAACGCCAAAATCGACAATCCGTCTTTGCAGAGTGTGATCAAAGTCGCCCAGGCCTTTGACTGTTCTTTGGACTCCCTTTTCGCTGTGGAATCCCGCCTCGTCAGCAAGCTCCATTCCCTCTCCTCCCGCTCACTGGAATTCGTGGAGGCCATCGCCGACCTCGAGCTTTCTCTCATGACCCGAACAAAAAAAGCAGATCAATGCCTCCTCCCCATCGTCATTCCCACCGGAATGATGGAGGATGGCATGATCTACGACTCTCTCTGCACCGAATATCTGGATGCCTCACCTTATTTCTCCCAATTTGGCACCCACCTGATGTGTGCCATGAAAATTACAGACAATTCCTTTTATCCCATTTATCTGGAGGGCGATCTCTTACTGCTGGCCAAGGACAGACTTCCCCATTATGGGACCATTTGCGTTCTGATCCACGCCAACCAACTGTATATCCGCAGATTTGTTCCCGGCAACCCACCAAAATTGATCTCTCTGCTCAACTCCGATGACTGCCTGCTGATCGATGATCCCTCCGCGTTCACCCTTCTGGGCTGTGTGCTGACCATTGTCCGACCTGAGAATTGATTGCCCTATGTCTTTTTTCCTGATCGGCTCCGACACATCCGTTCCCGGGCACGCTCCCACAGCTCACGGTCAATCACAGGCTCATGGTGATCCCGGAGATAGACCATCGCCTCCTGCCCACGGTTGATCCTCTTTTGATGAGTCAGATAATCCGGTGTGACGGTCTTTTTCTGCAGCAGATCACCGCAATATTTCTCATTTTTCAATATTTTAATAACTACACCGCTATTCCACTCTCTGTTTCCCCGCGCGGTCCGAATTCCTTCCTCGGTCAGCCGTTTTGCGATCCCGGCGCTGCTCATCCCACCAAACACATACCATTGGTAGATTTTCCTGACGATCCTTGCTCCCTCCTGATTGATGGTTAATTGTCCGTCCTTCACATCATACCCCAGCAATGAGCGACCGAACACCACCCCCTGCTCCATCCGTCTGGTCTGCCCCCACTTCACTCTGGAAGATGTCTTCCGGCTCTCCTCCTGGGCAATACTCCCCATAATCGCCAGCCGAAGTTCCGCATCAGGCTCCAGCGTATTGATGCCGTCATTGACAAACTCCACACCGATCCCTCGTCCCCGAAGCTCTCTGGTAAACGTCAGCGCATCCACTGTATTCCGGGCAAATCGACTGACTTCCTTGGTTATGATCCGGTCAAACCGACCTGCTCTGGCATCCTCCATCATCCGATTAAATTCACGGCGCTTAGCGGTGGATGTGCCGGATACACCTTCGTCCGCATAAATCCCACACAGTTCCCACTCCGTTCTTCTCCCGATAATCTCCGCAAAATATCGTTTCTGGCTCTCAAAGGAATTGATCTGATCCTCCTTATCCGTGGAGACCCTGCAATAAACAGCAACCCGCAAACAGATACCTCATACTGTTCAAAACGTTAATTAAGTTTATGCACAGCAAAAGTACAAAGTACCTCATATACAAAAATCCGCATGTTGCCATGCGGATTTTCGTCATCCAAATCTCTGCTTTATGATCTCGTAATTTTCCTGTGTCAGCAGTGCGTCTTTATCGATATCCTTAAAGTTCACAATATATGTCCATCGCCCGTAGGGCTCAATGGTTCTTATCTTAGTCAGGTTGATGATGTAGGACTTGTGACTGCGCAGGAACCTCTCCCCGTCCAGCTTTTGCTCGATATCCCCCATTTTTGCGGAAGTTACAAAGCTGTCTGTGGCCGTGTAAATGACCGTGGAATTATTTTCCCGCTGCACCAGAATGATCTCATCGATATCCACAAAGCTCATGCTCTCCCGTCCCTTGACCAGTATTCTGGACAGGCCGGAATCGGTACGGCTCACCCGCTGCCCGCTCTCAGGCTGTTTCAGCTCGCTCTGCGCCTTGATCCGGTT
>JAFOFP010000201.1 GCA_017387285.1 Lachnospiraceae bacterium | reverse complement strand
CGCTATTCCCGGCGACACTCCGGCAACCACAGTCAGCGGTATTATTGCGGATGAGGCAGCCATCGGTATGATCAATCAGAAGACCACAGCAGTCAGAGTGATTCCTGTCAGCGGTAAGGGCGTCGGCGAGGTGGTTGAGTTCGGCGGTTTGTTGGGCTACGCACCTATTATGCCGGTGAATCAGTATTCCTGTGCGGCCTTTGTCAACCGCGGCGGGCGGATTCCTGCGCCGATTCACAGCTTTAAAAACTAATGATCACATCACTTGATACCGTTATTGTTTTGAGATCGTCAGAAGGAGATATATCATTGTGGCTGAGTTTTTTGTGGAATTGTTTTCTAATCGGGTATTAATCGGCGGTCTTGTCGGCTGGTTCGTTGCCCAGGTGTTGAAGATGATCCTTTATTCTATTATCAACAAAACCATCAATTGGGAAAGAATGATCGGTGACGGAGGCATGCCCAGTGCTCATTCTGCAACGGTATCGTCTATGGCCATGACCAGTGCGCTGATCTATGGAGTGGGGTCCTTTGAGTTCGCAGTGACCACCATGTTGGCAACCATTGTCATGCACGATGCCATGGGCGTTCGTTTGGAGACCGGAAAACAGGCTAAAATTCTCAATGAGATGATTGCTCTGTTTGAGGAATTGGGTAAGCCCCAGGTTTCAGCGGAGAAAAAACTGAAGGAGTTTGTGGGGCATACACCGTTTCAGGTACTGTGTGGTATGATCCTTGGCATGTTGATTGCGTTGGGGTTGAACGCCTGGGTGTATTAGGATAATGAAAAAGAAAATGAGGCAGCATTCGGAGTGATCCGGGTGCTGTTTTTCCTTTATATTAACTTTATGTTACAAAATAGCGGATGAATTGACAGTGGATTAAGGATATGGTAGAATAAATTCAAAGAAGTGGATCGGGGTTATTGGTTAGACAGATGTAGCTATTGTGTAATTTTCATTAAGGGAAAGGAGTTTGGGATGAAAGAGGAACTGAGAAAACACTGGATTTTTTACCTTGTATTGTATGTGCTTCTTGTGGGGGTCATGGTATTTGGCTTATGGATAAGTATACCAATTTATCCCAATCCTCACCCAGAAGTGGAGTCAGAGGATAAGCTGATCAAAAAACTGAAGAATGATATACCTGATATTGTCTATGTCGATTTTTTGGAAGAAACGTATGGTTTGGAGAATGTAAGGTATCAAATTCGTGTGCGAAAGCGCACACGGTTTGGGGCGGTGAGCGGGTATTCAGTTGGCGGAGAAATTTTGATCGGTGATAAGTCTTGTCATATTTCGGTGGATGGGTATGCAGGAGGAGAAATCAAGAGTGCATATAATTTTCAATATCGTGACATTGAGGGATGTGCAAGCTTGATCAGTAACCAACAAAAATTTGGAGTGATAGACGTTTTATTCGAAGAGTATAAATATTCGGTGTCTTACAGTTCGGGAGTGACTTTGGACGAGGGAGAGATATCGACGCTCAATGAATATGCCTTTGAAATCGTGTATAAATTGATCGATATGGCACTTGACGGAGATACGATTGGAAAATAATGCATTATCTCATTTAAAAGCCACTCATGCATGATCTGCATGGGTGGCTTTTGTCATCTTATCCTATATTGTGTCATATTCGAATCAATCGTCGGCTGTATTCCTCCGGCAGTACATGTCCAAATTTTCTTTGGACAGTCATCCGATACAGAGCCGATGAGAGGTTATTGAGTTCTAAAAGCTTTCGATCAGTTGCTGACAACTTTTCACTGTCTTCTTTCATGCGAAGGAGGATAGACAGGGAAGAACGGGCGGCGATCTCGCCGATCAGTGGTGCGGCGGTATCCTTAAATCCAAGAATGCGGGCGTAGCCGGTATAATCATTGGATTTAAACGTGGTCATTTTTTCGTCTGTCAATCCAAGCAGACAATGGAGAAGACTGCGGTTGATGCGAAGGCGAGTATAGGATTTGCATTTAACGGAAGCGGCAAGCTCTGTGTAGGTCCGGCAGGAGGAAAGCGTATTTTTTATCCGACCGGCAAGATCTGCGGACACGTCCAGATAACGGCAGAGAGTCTCCTCGTTCTCGTTCAGCAGGCGATAAAACAAGGCATCGGTAAAGTCGTCGGTAAAGATCGGACCGGAAATGCCGGATTCCCGAACCATCTGATCATAAGTGCCGGAAGGGATCGCAGAGCGAATCTGAGAAATGGACTCAGAAGAAGAGTGCCCTGCAAATACACGTCGGATGGCAGAGGCGGAGGGCATCGGTCCATCTATCTCTTGCCCGTGGTAATCCCCCATACGCTTGATGGTCATGGGGCGGATAGCGGAGGAACGCCGTTTGAGGGCGCGGCAATACTCCACCCCTAAAAGGTTGTTGGGCGTTGAGAGGATATCCGATAATGAAGAAAGGTTTGTTTTGTCATCATCCTGTGAGGACAGAATCGTTTTATGCGCCTGAGCCACAGCGGCAGGGTAGGATAGTCCATCCTTTAAGCCCTGACGGATCAGTCCACCGGTTTCTTCAGACTCATCTTTCAGACGGTCGGCTGCTGCGAGAATGGAATCAAGATCACCGGTTTCGCTGCCGAAGACCAGATAATCAATCACACCCAGCTTATCTAAGATGGCCACAGCACCACCTGCGAAATCTACGCTGCCTGCGGTGGAGAAGGACACGGGGAGTTCGATGACCAGATCAGCTCCACCCTGCAGTGCCATATGGGTACGGGTATATTTGTCGAACAGGGCGGGCTCTCCCCGCTGAACATAGTCACCGCTCATGATAACTACAATATAGTCTGCACCGGTGAGACGACGTGCTTCAGATAAATGGTAGGCGTGTCCCAGATGAAAGGGATTATATTCGGCAATAATTCCCGTAACGGTCATGGCGGCTCCTTTCTGATTGATCGATTGATTCTCTGCACTGCATTGTTTATCTCATGGTATCACAGACCGAAAAAAAACGCAAGGAGTGAAGTTCTATCTTGACATTTTGGGTTTAGTCCTGTATGGTTGTGCTGAGAAAAGAATGATGAATGGAAATCCATTGCCGGAAATTGCCGTGGGGAGATAGGAGATTCGATGGACGAATTGATCAGAGAGCGCGAGGAAGCCATAGAAAAGGTGTTTGGAGCAGATGCCTATAAATGTGTGATCAGCAATCCGATATCCGGTACTGAGTACCGAAAAATCGAGATGAATCGGATGAATGGTCTGTGGTATCTGGAGAAATATACGGAAAAACAGGTCTTTCATGAAAAGAAGGACGACCGTGAGGCCAAATCCTTTTTGTGCGAGGTATTCGGTGATTCCTTTAAAAATATGAATATCTGGACTGAAGAGTATGAACATACCCTGCGCTTGAGTAAAAAAGGCAAGCTGATGACCGGAAAACAGCGGGTTCAGAAGCAGCAGGCCCCCAAGGTAAAGGTGGGACACAACCGGGAGAAAAACTATATTCTTCCTCAGGGGACGAAGATAGAGCCATTGATCGACATGGGAGTATTTACCAAAGAAGGTAAAGTGGTAAATTCCATGTACGATAAATACCGTCAGATCAATCGGTTCATTGAGATCGTTGACGATGAGGTAAAGAATTTACCGGACAAAAAGCTGACCATCATTGACTTTGGCTGTGGGAAATCCTATCTGACCTTTATTCTCTATTATTATTTTACGGAGATCAAAAAGGCAGAGGTGGAGATGATCGGCCTTGACCTGAAAGCGGATGTCATTGAGAAGTGTAATCAGACGGCAAAGAAATACGGCTACGACGGTCTGCACTTTGAGGTGGGGGACATCGGAAAGTATCAGAATTCCGGTGACATTGATGTGGTGATTTCTCTTCATGCCTGTGACACGGCCACCGATTATGCCCTGTTCAATGCCATCAGCTGGAAAGCAAAGATGATTTTTTCGGTGCCCTGCTGTCAGCACGAGATCAATAATCAGATCAAAAGTGAGACCTTTTCGCTGCTCACCCGCTACGGTATCGTGAAAGAGCGGTTTTCCGCACTGCTCACCGATTCGATCCGTTGTAATTTGCTGGAGGTTTGCGGATATCGTACCCAGATGGTGGAGTTCGTTGCTTTTGAGCACACCCCTAAGAATATCATGATCCGGGCGGTCAGAAAGGGCAAAGGCTCATCGGACAAAATGACTGAGGTGCAGTCGGTGATCAATGAGTTTCACTTGGAGCCCACCTTGTATCGGCTGCTGGATGAGGGCGGATATTTGTCCAAATAAGCTTCAATGGGATACTTTTTGAACTTATAAAATACAATAAAAATTGAGCGAAAAATCAAGTATTTTTACTTGACAAACAGTACACTGCTGTGTATAATATCTTAGTGCGTATAAGGAGACAAGTATGCAGATTTGTTTATCAGAACTTTTTAACCACATAGATGAACCGAAAACCTATGAGATTCCTGTTGAGTTTGATGCAGTGAAGATGCTGGGAGAGACTTATCCGGTGACGGAGAAACATCCGGTAGCACTTAAGCTGATCCATCTTGGCAAGAAAAAGATACAGATGAATGCGGAGATTCAGATGACCCTTGAGATTCCCTGCGGACGCTGTCTTGAACCGGTATCGGTACCGTTTGTGATTTCGGTGGACGAGCAGTTTGAGCTGTCCGACACACCGGAGCAGGCGACAGAAGATTCTGACGAGCCTTATATTGATGGATATCAACTGGATGTGGATGCGTTAGTTCGCAACGAGCTGTTCGTGCATATGCCTTTACGGGTATTATGTAAAGAAGATTGCAAAGGGATTTGTAAACGATGTGGTACAAACCTTAATCTTGGGACATGCGACTGTGATGCGACAGAGCTTGACCCCAGGATGGCAGCTATCCTCGATATATTTGGAAGTGCAAACAAACAGCACTGAGTATGATATTGATAACGTTAAGGAGGTGTTACCATGTCAATCTGTCCTAAGAATAAAAGTTCCAAAGCTAGAAGAGACAGCCGTCGTGCTAACTGGAAGATGAGCGCTGTTAATCTGGTAAAGTGCAGCAAGTGTGGTGCTTTGACCATGCCTCATCGCGTATGCAAGGCTTGCGGTTCTTACAACAAGAGAGAGATCATCTCTGTTGAGGAGTAATCGACGAAACCACGAGAGCTGTCTTAGGAGATCCCTGTGACAGCTCTTTCTTTTTCATTTCAGCAACCGTCCGCAGACAGCTACTGCGGCATAAACCAGGGGTTGTACTGGTTTCGACGGGGGTTTTGAAGTTTGGGCAGCCATCTGCGGACCGTGACCGCACATCAAAACGGAATTAAAATTAAACGCTGAAGATAATTTAGCTATCGCTGCCTAATGGCAGCTGTCAGCCTTAAGTCGCCTGTTGCTTAAGCGTCTGGCATCGACTTGACAGGGAACTTCGTCCCCTAAGCTTTGCCGGGATGGAAGAAAATATGAAGCTACTGATGTGCAGAGCCTGTCTGTGGGCGCTTTGCGGAGGGAATGTCAAAACATAGACTGTGATGGGAGACACCTGGATGGATAGGCTTTCGGACGCGGGTTCGATTCCCGCCAGCTCCACGAGGAGACAGCTCGAGAAATCGTTGTAAAATAACGAGTTTTCGGGCTCTTTTATTTGCCCGCACTTTGATAACTGGTGACTCCTTGGGCATTAAAATTATATGAGGTTGCGGTCTTTTTCAATATATGGTAAAATAAGTCCTGTAATATTCTGTGCGTATGTATTAAATAAAGTGCTTTAGTGTGAATAAAAGGAGGATCATGAGGATGAAAAAAGTACGTATCGGTGTGTTGGGCGGGCATCGTGGAACCACGATGATCGACTACTGTAAGAAGGCGGACAATGCGGAGGTGGTTGCCATCTGTGATAAGCTCCCGGAGACATTGGAGGCTCACCGGCAGAAGGCAGAGGGAAGAGACATCGCTCTTTACGATAATTTTGACGACTTTATTCAGCATGATATGGATGCGGTAGTTTTGGCCAACTATGCCAATGAGCACGCCCCCTTTGCCATCAAGGCCATGAAACTGGGGAAACATGTATTTTCCGAGGTGCTTCCCGTTCAGACCATGAAGGAAGCTGTGGAGTTGATCGAGGCGGTGGAGGAAACCGGAAAGATCTATGCCTATGGTGAGAATTATTGTTATATGGCGGCACCTTATGAGATGAAGAAGCTTTATGCGCAAGGGAAAATCGGTGAATTCGAGTACGGAGAAGGCGAATATATACATAACTGTGAGTCGATCTGGCCTAAAATTACTTACGGGGAGCGGGATCATTGGAGAAATACCATGTATTCCACTTTTTACTGTACCCATTCCATCGGACCTATCATTCATATTACCGGACTTCGTCCGGTGAAGGTTACCGGTTTTGAGAGCACCATGAATGAGCGTATGCTTCGCGTTGGAGGCCAGAAGGGTCAGTTTGGCATTGAGATGATCACACTGGAAAACGGCGGTATTATCAAGAGTATCCATGGAGATCTTTACCGCGATTCGGTTTGGTACTGCGTATATGGATCCAAGGGACGGATGGAATGTGCCAGAGAGGATGCCGAGGCGGGCCACACCCATCAGATTTATGTGAACTGCGATAAATTTTCCGGACAATATGGTGAGAAGAAGATCGAGAGCTATCGTCCGGTGAGAGTGCCCGATGACAGTGGCTTTGGACATGGCGGGTCTGATTTTTACAGTATGTATAACTTTGTAGAAAAAATCAAAGGCAGCGAGGAGGCAGACATCATTGATGTTTATGAGGCTATGGATATGTTTCTCCCCGGTATGTTTGCCTACCGATCCGTATTAAAGGGTGGTATTCCCATGGAGATCCCAAATCTTCGGGACAAGTCTGTACGTGAACAGTGGAGAAACGACACATCCTGCACTGATCCAAAGGTGGCTGGGGACATGTTGCTGCCCACTTGCGTGTCCGGAACGCCCCGGATCGGTGATGAAGTCTACGATGCAGTTAAGGAAAAATGGGAGCGAATGAAGGCTGAAGGAAAAGTTCATTTTGTTGCGAAAAAATCCGAACAGGCTGACAAATAGTGTGTATATGCATACTTGGAGTAAACAATCGGGGTGAATATTATTTTTTGATATAGTTTGTTGACATAACATCATCGATGTTTTATACTGTTTTTCGACAACATCGGAAAGGAGGTCAGATGATGTTAGATCAAAGCGATCTGAAAATACTTGGTGAAATGTTTTTGGCAAGTGAAGAGCGCATGATGAAGCGAATGGATGAAAAGATCGACGAGTTGGACGCCCGGTTGGGTGCACGTATCGACGAAATCGATGAGCGGCTAAGTGGTCGTATCGACGAACTGGATACTCGGCTGGGTGCACGTATCGACGAAATCGATGAGCGGCTGAGTGGTCGTATCGACGAGTTGGATACCCGGTTGAGTGGCCGTATCGATTCGCTGGAAGTACAAATGAAAAAATCAGAAAACCTCTTTATGACCGAGCTTGGCAGAACCTGCGATTATCTTGAGCGGAAAATCGATGCCGTGCAGAAGGATGTGAACGAACTGAAGGAGTATTATCGTATTCAACGACTGGAGGACAGTAATACGGCAACGCTTCTTAGGCTGTACACCGGTTTGCGGGCAGAGGTAGATGAATTGAAAGTAAAAATCGCGTAGCCGGGATTGGTACATGGCGGTACACTATACAAAAGATAAGAAACCCTGAGTGTTCTTGCTCAGGGTGTTTGATTTTTGGTGATAATCGTAGGATTTTTGTGAAAAACGTTTGGATTTATTGAAAAAATAAGGCTGTTCTGCTATAATCCCCGTATTAAGAATAATCCGCAGTGAGGATGCGACACACGAACAATGAGGAAGAAAGGATATGTGCTGTTATGGTGAATTTGAAAGCAAATCCGTATTTTTTGTCTGATGAAGATGTAACATGGGTGGAGAGTACAATCGCTTCCATGACTGATGAAGAAAAGGTGGGACAGCTGTTTTTTCAGCTGATGGCAGGTCAGAGTGAGGAGTATCTGAGTGATTTGATGGAGAGATTCCATCTTGGCGGATGCCGATATAATAATATGCCCGGAAAGATGGTTCAGGATCAGAATCGTATTCTTCAGAAATATGCGAAGGTTCCGGTTTTTATCGCATGTAATACGGAAGCCGGCGGTAATGGCGCATGCTCAGACGGAACGGCTATCGGTGCCGGGATCAAGATCGGTGCAACCGGCAATGTACAGTATGCCAATGAATTGGGAAGAAAGGCCAATGAGCAGGCTTCAGCCATCGGCTGTAACATGGCGTTTGCTCCTGTTTGTGATATTCACTATAATTGGGAGAATACGGAGATCGTTTCCCGTGCATTCGGCAATGATCCCGATCGTGTAGCTGCGATGAGTAAAGCATATATGGACGGTGCTCAGAGTATTGAGGGTTTTGCCAGTGTAGCGAAGCATTTCCCCGGAAACGGACATGATTTCCGCGATGCACATCTGTCCAATAACTGCAATGAGTTTAACGAAGCGGAATGGATGGCTACCTTTGGTAAAGTATACAAGACCCTGATTGATGGCGGTCTGTGCGGTATTATGGGTGGACATATTATGATGCGTGAATATATGCGGGAGGTGAAGCCCGGTATCACCGATGAGGAGATGCTTCCGGCTACCCTTTGCCCTGAGATCATGACCGGTCTGCTTCGGGATAAACTGGGTTTCAACGGCATGGTTGTCACTGATGCATCGCATATGGTGGGCATGACCGACCGTATGACCCGTAAGGAGATGCTTCCCGCATCCATCAATGCAGGCTGCGATATGTTCCTGTTCTTTAACGATCCAGATGAAGATTTTGCCACCATGCTGGAGGCTTATAAGACCGGTATTATCAGTGAGGAGCGTATGACGGAGGCTCTGACCCGTATTCTTGGTCTGAAGGCTCATCTGGGCATGCACAAGAAGGTGAAAGAAGATCTGGTTCCCGGAGAGGAGGCTCTTTCCTGTCTTCAGGATCCCTCCTATAAGGCAGTGGCTGATGCCATCAGCAGAGACTGTCTGACTCTGGTTAAGTACAAGGATGAGGGAGTGCTTCCACTGACTCCTGAGAAGTCTAAGCGAGTGATGATTGTATATATTAAGGGTTACGAGAGCGCCATGAGTGCACTGGCTGCCATGGCCATGGGTGGCGGTGCAGGCAGACTGAATCCTGCGGAAAAGCTCCGCGACCGCTTGATCGCTAAGGGATTTGATGCGTTTATCTATGAGAGTCCGTTGGACAAAATCAAAAAACAGATTGCTGCCGGTGAGAAACCCAATTTGAATCTGTATTTTGCCGGAAAAAATGCCATTTCCGAGTTTGTTTCCGGTCAGGATGTTGTGATCTCCCTGTACGATGTTATGAATGGGCGTCCGAGCTTTGGATTGTCTAAGGGAGGCGGAGAGATCCCTTGGTATGTTTATGAGCTGCCGGTTATCGGTATCAGCGTGAATGCGCCCACCATGCTGGCTGATGTTCCTATGCTTCGGACTTATATCAATGCCTACGATAGCAATGACAATACCATGGATGCTCTGGCAGACGCGTTGGTTACCGGTCCTGAGGCCTTCAAGGGTAAGGATCCCATCGACAGCTTCTGTGGTCTGTGGGATACCCGTTTGTAATTGAGGTGTCATGATGGGAAATGTATTCGAAACATTTGAGAGAAAACATGATTTTTTAGTGTGTGTGGATTCTGATGGCTGTGCCATGGACACGATGAATTGCAAGCATATTCAGTGCTTTGGTCCCTGTATGGTGAGCGAATGGGGATTGGAGCAGTGGGCCGAGGATATCTTAACCCGCTGGAATGAGATCAATCTGTTCCAGATGACCAGGGGTATCAATCGATTTAAGGGATTGGCCTTGGCGCTGAACGAGATCAATGACCGATACGTGAAGATTCCCGGCGTGCAGGCTCTGGAAGCGTGGGTGGTAAATGCCCCTGCTCTGTCCAATGATGGGGTGAAGAAGGCGGCTGATGAGGCGGCTGATCCTGAAGCAAAGGAGTGCTTTGAGAAGGCACTTGCCTGGAGTAAGGCGGTAAACGCCAGCATCAATATGCTGCCCGAGGAGATAAAGCTTCCTTATGCCGGAGCAAAGGAAGGACTGGCGGCGGCCAAACAGTTTGCCGACGTGGCCATCGTCTCCAGTGCAAATCGCGATGCAGTCGAGGAAGAGTGGGAGAAACATGGCCTTCTGGAGCATGTGGACATTCTGCTGGCCCAGGATTGCGGCAGTAAGGCACATTGTATCGCAGAGATGCTGAAGTTTGGCTATGCCCCGGATCACGTGTTGATGGTGGGTGATGCCCCCGGCGATTGTGATGCGGCAGAGAAAAACGGTGTTTGGTACTATCCCATCTTAGTGAATAGTGAACAGGAAAGCTGGATCGAGTTGAGAGAAAGCGGTCTTGACAGATTGAAAAACCTGACGTTTGGCGGAGAATATCAGCAGGCGAAAAAGAGAGCGTTCCTTGAAAATCTGGGAGGCTGATGATGGGACAAATCATGATTCGCAGATTAACTGCAAAAGAGACGGCCACAGTTTATCATGATCATTTGGAATATGACTTTCCACCGGATGAGCGAAGGCCGTTGTCCAGTATTCAGAGGTTGTTTGAACAGGGTCGTTATCAGACGGTGGGGATGTTTGACGAAACTGATCAGCTGGTGGCATATGCTTTCTTCGGAAAAAGCAGCAGCGGAAAGACGTTGATGATGGACTACTTCGCAGTGGTGAGAGACCATCGCCGGTGTGGTGTGGGCAGTCGATTTTTTCGGTCGCTGGGAGAACTTTTTTCAGAATATCTTGGTATTGTGTATGAGGTTGAGGCGCCGGAAAAGGCTGTATCCGAGGACGAATATGTTTTGCGGCAGCGAAGGATAGGATTTTATCTGCGAAACGGCGGCTGTATGACCCGAGTATTTTCCAGGGTATACGGAGTGGACTATCAGATGATGTATATTCCCATCCATGGAAGATGGGATGACAAATTTGTGGCGGAAGAGTTGGAAGCAGCCTACCGGGCGATGATTCCTCCGGAGATATATGATCGGATTATTGAAACAATAGGGGTCAGTGTTTGACCATGAAAAGGAGAACAATCAATGATATTGGCCATTGATATCGGAAATACCGGGATCATTCTCGGGTTTTACGATAAAGATCAATTAAAAGCAAATTTTAAAGTCTCCTCGGTTCCTCAGCGAACGGCAGACGAATATGCCATGCTACTGAGATTGTGGTGCAGTCAGCGCCGGTTGGATGGATCTGTGGAAGG
>JAFOFP010000200.1 GCA_017387285.1 Lachnospiraceae bacterium | reverse complement strand
TCTCATTGTTCTCCAGCAGCTGGAAGGAAATCTCATCTATCCCAAGGTGGTGGGAACCTCCATCGGGCTTCCCGGTATCTGGGTATTGGCAGCCATTACGGTGGGCGGCGGTTTGATGGGTATCTCCGGTATGCTGATCGGCGTTCCGCTGGTGGCGGCAGCCTATCGCTTGATCCGAGAGGATGTGCGCAGGCGGGAGGGAAATGAGCGGGCAGCTGTCTCCCGGAAACGACGTGAACAACGGGAGAAAAAATTCGTAAAGGATGTCGGTGAAACGCCTAAGCTTAAAGCAAATACGAAGGTCACCGTGGAAGCAGCTGTTCCCAAAACAGAAAAGAATACCAATAAAACGGCTGATGGGAGCAAAAATGTCAATGCAAACAAAACAGCCGACGTAAATAAAAAAAGCGACGCAAATAAAAAAAGCGACGCAAATAAAAAGGCCGATACAAACAAAAAGGCCGACGCGAACAAAAAGGCTGACGTAAATAAAACAACGAATATCAATGAAGCAACCGATGCGGAGAATGCAGAGCAGAAATCATCTCAGAATCGAAAAAGACGCAGAAAAAGGCACAAGTCTTCCGGACAGTCGCCGAAAAGCGGGCAGGGAGCAGAGTGAGTAATTGCATTAATTTGGTCTGGCATCCCGGGGGAAGGTGTGCTATGATTAGAGCACAGGTTAACATTGATTTGACGGGAAACAGAAGGTGCTAAGGATGGGCGGACTGAAACTGGAGGCGGAGGAAAGGACTGAGACCACACAGATCTCAAATCTGTTCCTTGACCGCTATATGCCCCGGGCAAACGGGGAATACATAAAAATATATTTGCTTCTGCTGAGACAGCTTCAGACACCGGGGTGGGAGCTGAGCTTGTCTTCCATTGCGGATTATCTGGATTGTACGGAGAAGGATGTGAGCAGAGGTCTTGCCTATTGGGAGAGGGAGGGCGTGCTCTCCTTGCGGTTTGATCCTCAGAAACAACTGTCGGGGATCATGCTTCTGGATCTTCGTGCCAGGGTGGCGGCCGCGGCAGAGCGGATCCTGAGCGAAGCGGAGAGCGCCGCAGCCGGGGAAGAGACTCAGGCGGTATCCGGGGAAGTTAAGATCGGGAAGAAAAAGTCTGAGAAAGCCGTCCCCGATATGATCCGATTGAGCAGTGATGAGGTATTTTCCCAGCTGATCGGCGTAGCCAGTGCATATAAAAAGAAACCTCTTTCCCATGAGGATTGCAATATTCTGGCGTACCTGTATGACACCCTGGGGATGTCGGGAGAGTTGCTGGAGTATTTGGTGGAGTCCTGCGTAGAGGGTGGGATCACCAGCATCCGTACCATGGAAAAGATTGCCATTGGCTGGCATGAGCGACAGATCACTACGCCGCAGCAGGCAGAGGCCATGCAGACCATTTATCGCCAGGATATGTGGAAGATCATGAAGGCATTCGGCCTCGGCGGACGTAATCCCGGAAACTCGGAAAAGAAAATGATGGAAAAGTGGTTGATGCAGTATGGATTTGATTCGGACGTGATCTTAGAGGCCTGTGACCGCACCATGCGTCAGATCCAGAAACCCAGCTTCGAGTACACCGATCGCATATTGGCATCCTGGAAGAGTGCAGGTGTGCGGACAAAGAAGGATATCGACGCGGTGGAGAAGGCTGCGAGAGAGGCCAAGGGAGAGAAGGCTCAGACCGGGTTTGCTGACAAAGCAGTCAGAACGGGAACAAAAACCAACCGTTTCCATAATTATACCCAGAGAAACACAGATTATGACAGCTTGATCGCCCGCCATGATGCGCTGATGACGGAGAGTGGGGACAAAAGGACGACCAAACAGGATGAGGATTGAATAAGATGTCATTAAACAACGGACAATACAATCAGATCATGCGGGTCTATGAGGATCGGCAGCGGATGAACCGTCTGGAATTGGATGACCGCAG
>JAFOFP010000199.1 GCA_017387285.1 Lachnospiraceae bacterium | reverse complement strand
AGGAAAACGGTTACCCCAAAATGTGGGAAAATCGGCAGACAAAGGAGATCAAGTAGAAATACATAAATGGGGGACGAGTATGGAGAATAAAAATACTAGGCTGAGGAGATTGGTTTATATTTTGCTTACGGTTTTGTTCCTCCTGGGATGCCTGACGAGCTGTGGGGGAGCCGGACAGAAAAAAGAGCAGGAGGGGGCCACAGAGGCAGTTGATTCTGTGGTCAAAATGCCAACCTATGACCCCAAGGGCAAGTATACGGGCTTTTGGGATATTGATGAGGATGGTGATCCTGACGAGGCGCTGGCCCGTGGCTGCTATGTGGTGGATCACAGTGAACTGATTGGTGGCAGAGAAGCCTGGGAGACGTTTTTGGCCAAGGCGGAGAAAGGGGAAAATGCATTCTTGCGCATTGCCATCAAACTGTATCCGGATCAGGTGGATGGGGATGGTATTGCACCCGAAGGAACCATGTTTTATGATGATCTGTACTATTATGAGGGGAAATACTATTTTTTCACCTACAATGGTGCCGGAGATATCCGATCCGGCGGACCGTACACCTATCTGCGCAAGTTAGAAGGGATGTCGGGAAATCCGAAAAGGGAAAACGATTTCTATGTGCTGACAGATAGCCTGGAGCTGACCTACCGGGATGTGGAGTGGAGCTTTTTGTCCAGCAATCTGGATACGGTGACAAAAATTCCCTTCCAGTGGTTGGGGTTTACCGTATATATGAAAATTGCAGAGGAAGCCGAGGAATGAAACTGCAAGGCATTGCTCTTGTGGATGAGAAAAGAGGGGGACAATGATGAGTGACAGAATATACAAAGAAGAAAAAGAACCTTACCGTCGATTTTATGTGAGCTCGTTGCTTTTGGTGGTGACAGCCTCGGTTTATCCGATCTATATGGGAATGAAGATTTTTTTGCTGTATCTGGCAGAGGGGATGATCCCGGTGGAGCAATATCCCAAATACATCATTCCCTACACGCCCATGTGTATCGGACTGATCTTTGTGACGGCCGTTTACCCACTGCTGTACAGAAAGTGGAAGCAAAAGGTGTTGCCGCTGGCGTCCGGGCTGGGAATACTGATTTTTTTGGCCATTGAGTGGGCATTTGAGCAGATCCCGGTTGTAGAAGGGTACAAGACGGTTCCGTTGGATGCCTGGCAGTTATCCCTGTGCATCGCTACGCCGGAGGTTCTTCAAGCTATCGGTGAGCCCATTTACGCGGAGAATAATCCGGCTTATAAGGTGCATTTTTATCTGATCGTTATGCTGATCATGCTGGCAGTGATCAGGCTGATCCATGGATACACCCAAATGATCCGAGAGAAAGACACAGCCCAAAAGCGTTCCTTGCTTGCTCAGGCGGTGTGCGTGACCTTATTCATCGGTTTTTGCATCCTGGCCTGTTTTACTGCTTTTTTCCGGAATGGAACGATTTATATTTCGCCGTTGTCGTCGGTACTGACCGGTGGATTTTTTGTCCTGTTTGGTGTGACGGCGGGAGTGTATGGAGCGACGTTGATGTGTGCACCGGCACAGGCAACATTCGGTGATGAGATGTCGGGGAAGAGCGCAGCGGGGAAGGATAGCGCGACAGGCAAGGGAAAAGGGAGAACATGGCTGCCCTCTGTGATCGCAATGCTCACCACCACCGCTATGTATGTGGGCGAATTAGTGTTGATGGATGGTGAATTGTTCCGATTTGGAAAGGGGCTTTTCTTTGAACCGCTGGGAGTACTGCCGTTCTCCGGGTGTGATCTGCTGATCATTGCGGCGGCTGGAGGAGTGACGTGGATGATTGGGAAGTGGATGAGACAGTAGGATGTCACACCGCATTGACATCCTTCCTCACTTGATATAAAATGTGAAAAACGATTAAAGTGAGAATATCCTTATGATCAAAACTCTTCTAGCAGAAAATGATTTGATCCCCTTTTGCCGTGAGGAAGATGGGACTGCGTACAGTGTATGGAAAGTTACTGTTGATGGAAAGCTGTTTGTGTTGAAGCTGGCTAAAGGCTGTGAGGCTGAGATTTACCGAACCTTTTTTACCGGAGCAGTGAAGAATGGATTGAACTTGCCTGTACCTGAACTCTATGATTCTGCCGTAGTGGATAACAAGGAATATTTGTTGATGGAGTACGTTGAGGGCAGGAATCTCTGCCATTGCGGCCGAGATGCACTCAAACGGGTCTTGGATGCATTGATTTCTCTGCAAAAACGGTTTTGGGACATGCCGGAATATCAAGATGCTACCTATTCCTTTGAAAAGGCGTTGGAGCAGCGAAAAAAACGTGGGGAATATTTAAATGATCCGGTGCTGGAAGCGGCATATGATGTGTTTGTGGAGTCGTTTTGTACGATCCCGAGAACCTTATGTCATGATGATCTGCTGCCTTTTAATGTGCTGGTGAGTGACCATCGTGCTGTGCTTATTGATTGGGAGGCAGCCGGGATATTGCCATATCCCACCTCACTGGCAAGGTTGATCGCCCACGGGTCTGAGATCGAGGGAGCATTCTTTTGGATGACCGAGGCAGATAAGGCTTTTGCGGTTCAGTATTTTTATGAACACCTGGTAAGGGATATGGGGATTTCCTATGATGAGTACAGACGGACGCTGGACTATTTCCTGTTATATGAATATTGCGAATGGATCATGCTGGGAAATCGATATGAGGATGCGGATATGGAGCGCTATGCAGCTTATCGGGAGAAGGCTCATGGCCTATTGAGGGAGATGGGCCGGCATGCGGAATCGATGACAGAATGATCGTTAGAGGGAAAGGATAAGGACATGAACATCAGACGTGCTGTGCTTACCGATATGGACGGCATCAACAAGCTTTTACATCAGGTATTGATGGTACACCATAACGGCAGACCGGATATTTTTAAACCCCATGCCAAGAAATACACCGATGAGGAGTTGGCTGAGATCATTGCCGACGATACCACCCCTATCTTTGTGGCGGTGGATGAGCAAGAACAAGTGCTGGGTTATGCGTTCTGTATCTTCAAGCAGATGATCGATGATCATATTCTCACCGACATTAAGACCCTGTACATCGATGACCTCTGTGTGGATGAGGACAAACGGGGGATGCACATCGGCAGTCAGCTTTATGACTATGCGGTAAAATTTGCAAGGGAGCAGGATTGCTATAATCTGACCCTCAATGTATGGTCCTGCAATCCCGGTGCCATGAAGTTTTATGAAAAGTGTGGTCTGGTGCCCCAAAAGGTAGGGATGGAGTTGATCCTGTAGGCCGTGACGAATGACGGACTGAGAGAAAATATAGTATGCGGGAAAATAGAAAGTGAGGAGTGGCATAATCCATGTATTCAACCATATTTTTTGATTTGGATGGAACATTGACGGATCCCGGTGTGGGTATCACCAATTCGGTGGCCTACGCATTGAAGAAATGGGATATCGAAGTGTCTGAGCGAAGTTTGTTATACCCCTTTATCGGCCCGCCCTTAAGCGATTCCTTTCAGCGGTATTTTGGATTTTCTAAGGAAGACAGCATGAAGGCGATCGAATATTACCGGGAGTATTTTCGTGATCGGGGGATTTTTGAGAATGAGGTCTATGACGGCGTTCATGAAATGCTGACGGCGTTGAGAAGTGAGGGGAAAACGATCGTTCTGGCCACTTCCAAGCCGGAGGGGTTTGCCAAAACCATTTTGGAACATTTTGATCTGGCGAAATATTTTGATTTTGTTGCAGGGGCATCCATGGATGAGTCCCGGAGTAAAAAGGGACAGGTAATTGCCTATGCCTTGGAGAGTCTCAGGATCACGGACAAATCCACTGTGGTCATGGTGGGAGATCGGGAACACGATGTGATGGGCGCAAAAGAAAACAGCCTTGATTGTATCGGTGTGCTCTTTGGCTATGGCAGCAGAGAGGAGCTGGAAACCGCAGGCGCGACCTATGTGGCTGAGCAGGTTGGCGATATTTTGAGATTCATATAGAGGGGGAGGGGAGATGCGGATTGATTAGCATCTGTATCCATAAAAGATATAGCATCCGGCAAAGCCAGACCGACTTGGCAAGATATGAAAATATGACTACCAGGAGGAAGTAACCGTGATTACGACGAAACAGAGAAGTAAATCGTACCGTGTTGCACAGCATGACACAGGCATGAGAGAAGCCTGTAGGATCAATGTCAGATGTCTGACGTCTGATCGTTCTTTCGTATCGGTAAATTATCCCAATGGATCAAAACTGCAGAGAAAACTCGATGAAAAAGAGGTCTGTTCCGCCGGTGATACGGGGGACAGGGCTCTGTTTGTCGTCCCGAAAAAACAGGACACGTTATGGGGGCTGCCATGGGGAGCAGATCAGATGATCTGGGATACGGCCATTGAGGAACAGCGGGAAAGGAGTGTGGGAGAATGAGTGGGAAATATCAAAACGGATTTTTAGGCGTTTCCAGGGAGGCGGAGGAGAGCCGTCTTCAGGAGACCCTCGATATTGTCCGGGATAATCTGGCCGGATACAAAGCTGATGTGGCGGCTTTGCGGGCAAGCATCGACGACATGCAGGCTCATTTCCACGATGACAATCCGGAGCTGATCAATGAGCTGGAAAACACTTACACCATGTACGATT
>JAFOFP010000198.1 GCA_017387285.1 Lachnospiraceae bacterium | reverse complement strand
TCAGGCCACCGGTACGGTGGAAACCATTACCTCCATTGTCTCCGACACCGGAGTGGAGGGAACCATCGATCCGGCAGATCCGTCCAAGGCGAACATTACCGTGGAGGATAACTGTGTGATCACCATCACCACCTCCTCACCGGCGGACGGTGGCGGTTTTGTACAGCGAAAAGTAAAAGTAAGCAACATCGACAAGAAGATCGATGATACCTATTTCGAGCTTTATGACTACCGGTATCGGGAGCTGACCGGTGAGGAGAGCGAGGCTTACGGAGAAGTGACCGTATATCTGAAGTGCGATACAGAGGAGATTTATACGACCAACGGACCCGACTCCTATACCTTCCCCATGGGCAGCAAGAAGGGTGATTCCTACACCTTCGAGTATGTTGACCGCGCAGGCAATGTGGGTACAAACACGATCGTGCTTCCCTTCGACGTGCTGGAGATTCCTGCGCCACCCGATACGGAGGCGCCTATCGTAACCTTCAGCCTCTACGGCATCCGCAACAACAAGAGTGAGGCCATCACGGATCTGACCAATCCTGTGGATGATATCGTGGATGACGTACCGGTTACTGCGGGAGATCAGATTAACGCAGTTATCGGTGACTACAGATCACAGGAGTTCAGAATCGTCCTTTCCATCGATGATGCCAGCGCGACCAAGGTGGTTGTTGTTCCGGCAGGTTCTGCGGCGCCCACCGATTACAGCGCGGTGACCACCGGAAGCTCCGTGGACTTCGTAAAGCTGTCCGCTTCCCAGCGAAAGGCAACGCTGTCCATCAGTACAAATGGAGCCTTCGAGATATATGTTATTGATGCAAATAATAATGTTTCCAACTATACCGATATCGCCGTGAAGGCAATCGATAAGGAAGCACCTGTTTACTATGCGGATTACGAACTGGGTGTGAATCCGGAGACCGGTCTCCCCACCGTGACCGCAACCTTCGAACCGGAGAATCCCGAGGAGAAATTCGAACTGATCACCGCACTGTCGGAGCTGTTCAGCAAGATCGTTTCTCTGGAGACCGGCGAATACGAGTACGGTTATGATGATGATGGCAAACGGGGAGAGATTCCTGTGCTTCAGGATGTGATCCGTTACTATACCGTATTTGAGAGCAACGGAGAGTTCACCTTCAATTACCGGGATGAACTGGGTAATCTTGGCCAGGCTGTTGCGATGGTCAAAGGTATGGATACCTCTGCAGCCATCGTGAAATCCGTTATCTGGTACGGAACGGTAGGAAATGTACTGCCGAGTGTGATGAAGAGCAGCGGACTGGTGGTCAACCGGGATATCACTGCTGAGATGAACATGAGTAAACCTATCAGCGATGTAGTCCTGTACGTTTACGATGAAAGCGCAGAGAACGGTGTGGGAGCAGTGATTCCTGCCGACGCACCGGTTGAGATTTCTTTCACCGGAACAAATATATACATTACCTACACAGACAATGTGGCTTACCAGATCGTTGCAGAGTATACGGCTTCTGCCAGCGGTCGCAAGGGCTACTACACTTTCCCTGCAGTGGAGTGTATCGACAAGGCGGCACCGGTGATCACTATGGTTGGAGCTCCGGAGCTTGCAGCCGACAACCGCAGCGCAAAGGTGATCTTCACCTCCAATGAGCCTGCACTGCTCTCGCATATGGCTGGGCTTGGCTATGTGACTGAGTTTGTATGGACCGCAACCTCCAATGCGGAGAAGGAACTTTGCTTCACCGATAAAGCCGGAAACCGCACGGTATATACGCTGAAGGATCTGGGCATCGATGAGGCGATGCTGGAGGTTTGGTACAGCACCACTGCCGATGGAGCGGATGCGACCACCGATCCTCGGGCCGATTTGGCACTGAACCCCGGTGATACCTTCTATGTGAAGGTGAGCAAAGCAGCCGAGGCTGTACTTGCCGGTGAGGCGAAGGGAGATGTGGCGGCCGATACCTGGACGGCACTTACCCTGTCTGACAATGCGGGTCTGCATATCGCGAAGTTTACCGATAAGAGCACCGGAGAGGTGGTTTACGGTATTGTGGCGGTTGAACCCAAGGATAATATCGCACCGATCATCACACTGGCTACGGATACCGTGGTTGTGGATGAAGGAGTCAGCACCAACGAGATGCTGGCAGCGATCCGCAGCGGAGTGACGGCTACCGATGACATTGATGGAAACATCGATTTCACCTTTACCGGTCATCCCGACACGGCAGCGGCAGGCCTGTACTCACTGACCTATACCGCGGCCGATGCGGCTGGAAACAAGGCAGTGGTTTACCGAACCCTGTTTGTCATGGCTGAGGGCACACCGATCCTCTGGATCAATGATGAGCCCGGATTGCCTTTCGGCAAAGTTACCGTCAAGGACGGCGAAAACATCAGCCTAAGAATGGAAAATCTGATGGAGGGTGAGCCCGTCATCATCAAGTACCGTGAGGGTATCAAGACCTCCGGTCAGATGAAGTATTACGCAACTATCGTAGAGGACATGAGCTTCAGCGTCACTGAGCCCGGCCACTACACCATTTACGTCCGCAGTCAGGATCGAGTGGAATACGTTACCTATATTTATGTGGAGGATAAGTGATGAAGAAAATTTCCTCTTGCTTAAAACGATTATGTGCCATACTTCTGGCAGCAGCCATGGTGGCGGGTCTTGCGCCTGCCGCCGGGGCGAACTTCAGACAGCTGATCGCCCACGCTGAGGAGGATCTGGGAGGAGCTTATGAGCTGAACAATGGCTATATCAAAGTCACGATCTCTCCGAAGAACGGCGGCTTTGGTATTCGCACCGTGGAAGGTGATAAGGTAAACAAGTCCGATAACGATCGTTATCTGGTCTATGAGTACGATCAGGACAACACCTCCTTCACCTCCTTTAAGGTGACCCGGAACGGTGAGACCAGGGAGTATATCTTTGGCGGAGAGTATCCGGGCAGCTCAGCAGTGGCAGTGTCCAAGGTGAATGGAGAATTGATTGCCCGGTGGTCTGTGGATGATCTGATCTTCACTCAGACCATCAGTCTGGTGGTTACCGGTTCCACCGAGCATGGAGCTACGCTGATCAGCTACAGCGTGGAAAATACGGGAGCGCCGGCAGAGATTCAGTGCCGTATCCTGATGGATACCGCGCTGGGTTATCAGGACTATGCTTATTACAATATTGGAAACAAATTTGAAGACTTTGAGATCGCCCTTGAGGAGGACGGTTATAACAAGTCCTTCTATGCGGCAAACAACACCTCCGATCCCACGATCATCGCGTACACCATCAACGCGTCCATCGAGAACGAGGAATGCAAGCCTTATCGGACTGTGTTTGCCCATTGGAATAATCTGGCATCCACCGTGTTTGATTACACGCCGGATCCCACGATGAATTATACCAATGCCTACAATATCCAGTACCTGACCTCAGACAGCGCATATGCACTGTACTTTGATCTGGGAGAAGTGGCAGAGGGCGAAAAGGCCATGACCGCCACCAACTACGGTGTGTATTCCAATGAGGCCATCTCTCCCAAGGCCACTGTTTCCGTCAACGTAAATGCTCCCGATGTACTGGAATTTGCAGTGGGTGTAGACGGAAAGGAAGATCAGACCTCCTATCAAAACGGTGGAGCCTTTGATGTAAAGACCTATATTGAGAATTTCGGTACGGTGGATTATGAGAAGATCCGGATCATGGTCTATGCAGCAGGCGGCATTGATCCACTGGATCAGGATGGAAATCCGACTAACAGCACCTACGAGGATCCCTATTACATGGAGATCAAAAATGTAGCTGCGGGCGAGCAGATCGAGATCGACTGGGAATTCATCGCAGAGCCACAGGAGGTCGGTCAGTACGCGAAGGTTCACTATAAGATTTATGATGTCAGCGACTCTGCTACACTGGGCACAGGCGTCATCATGAATGAGAACCTGCTGGGTGAGGGTCACAGCTATATTATGTGTCCCGGATCAGTGGAGAAGGTTCCGGCCATAAAATTTACCGGTTCCTCCCCCGATACCATCTACACCTCCGGGCTGAGAAACCTGTTTGTGACAGGACAGAACTTCAGCATGCTGGTGGATCAGTCTGTTTATGACCTGCGTCTTACCCGTGTGGATGGAAATCGGATCAACGGAGAATCTTCTGTGGTGATTCCCAAGGATCTGATTATGATTGATGACGCGGTCAACACCATGACCGTTACCTTCACCGAGGATGTGCCGGGAACACTGGCAGAGGGTATGTATCAGCTGACCGTTGATTACACCGATACCTCAAAGGAGGATATCTCCGGTCAGGCCCTTCGCTTCCATGTGTCCTCCGATGTGAAGTATAAAAATGATGCTTACGGTTTCCTTGCCGTCATCAAGGACAAGGATGACCTCACCTATACCATTGAGCGGTTTGCAGATGCGGATGAGTATTGGACGGAGGTCGACAACGGACGTATTCTCCGTGAAAACGTTCTGTTGGAGCTTAAGGGCAGCTTTATCAAGGAACGGACCGAGGACGAGGGTGTGACCAAGTATACCGGTACTTCCCTGAGCAATACAGACAATGTGATGACCTTGAATGACTGTCTGGATATCCGTGACGGTGTGATGACCATCACCGAGGAGGACGGTTCGGTTACTGTGGATTTCGATGCGGAACTCTACACCACCGGAGCAGGCACCCATGTGTGGACCGGTGTGGCAGCACTGACGGAACTGGAGGCAGGTACAGAGTATACCCTGATTCCCTACAGTGAGAACGGTGACCGTGTTCCGGATGCGCAGGAATATCCCTCCGTTGTGAATTATACCGGCGATCCCATTGCGCTGTTGTGGCCTTCTGCAGGTGAGGGATTCCAGTCCCTGATGGGTCTGCTGTTCCAGTTGAAATACGGTGAGCTGGGTGTGATCCTTCACGAGGATGCGCCCAATACGAGAGGCACTCAGACCCGCGTGGTAGGTTTCGGTGCGGCGCTGGATCTTTCCTTCCTGATTCCCGATTCGGTCAGCAATCAGGTAATCCTGGACAGAGCCGGAAAGACTAAGGATATTCTGGGTTCATCCTATGATGCGGCGGATCACAATTCTGTCTCCTTCAGTCCGGCCGAGATCCGCGCGCTGAATAAGCAGGCAAGTTATCGGGCAACTACAGCCAATACAAACGCAACGCGGGAGGATGTGGCAGCAGGAAACTTCTCTGACATGACTGTGGACGAGACCCCCGGATTCAATTCCGCATCCATTGTTATCGACGATATTCTCTTCGGTGGTGAGTATCTGGGTGTGAATATGGAGCTCTGTCTGGGTATTCCTCCCTTCATTATGAATATGCCTGCGCTGGAAGCTGTCCTCAGCGTGCGGACAGTGGGTGACTGGGCATTCAGCGTGGATGGACAGTGCCATTTCATGAGCTTCAATCTGGAGGCGGGAATCGCCTTCAAGAGTAAAAATAATGTTCCCATTCCCGACCGGCTGAACTTCTTCCTGGGCGGCATTACCCCCGGTATCAATGTGGACGGTGTGGGTGTGCTCTGGCTGCAGGGTGCAGGAGGCGGCATTGAGAATCTGTACGATACGATTTTCCTTACCGATACGATCCCGCCTCTCAAACTGATTATCGAGGCGCAGTTCTCGATCATGCAGCTGTTTAACGCGAGAGCCAGACTGGGCCTGGGGCTTCGAGGAATCGATGTATCCCTGACCAACGGCCAATTTACGGAACATACCAATGAGGAGACCGGCGTGATTACAAGACCTCAGCCCATTACCATGGATGCAGGTATGGTGATCGACTGGTATCCCGAGTTCTATTTCCAGGGTGTGGTCAATCTGATGCTGGCCATGTGCATCAACGGCGGTGGTTATGTGGTGGCTGACGCGGAGGGTTTCTATGAATTCTTTATCCGCGCAGGTGTTCAGATCCCTTCAGATGTTCCGCTCCTTGGCGGAATCTCCCTGATGGATGTGAACATGGGTGTCAACAATGAGAAGGTTTGGGGCCAGGCAGAATGGCTGAGCCAGACCATCGGCGTTACCTATTACTGGGGCGGAGATATTGACTGGAACAGCGGTTCCAAGGTATATCCCACCTATCCTGAGCTGGTAGGCATGGAGGGTCCCGATGGGGCTATGGTGCTGGCTGCTCTGGATTATGATGAGGAGACCGGCGAGACGCTGGTGATGGCCATCGGTACCAATATGGTACTGTCAGCCAGCACCATGGGCTTGTCTCTGCAGAAATATTCCACCGATCCGGATGTTCTGGAGAGTGATGTTTCTACCGGTGCCCTGCACACCATGAAAGTAAACAATAACGGCAACGGCAAGATGCTGGTGATCCAGTGGACCGCCGAAACGTTGGAAAAAGCAAAGGCTGATGCGGCGACGATCCGGATTGCCCAGAAGGATAATTCTGCTAACGGGTATGAGATCGTGATGCTGGATAACAGCAAGGCAGCCAATGATGCAGCCAATGCGGGAGCAAATGCGAACCTGTCCTACGACGAGGAGAGCAAGACCGCATACTTTACCGTATCTCTCACCGATCCCAAGGTGTTTGATCACACCTGGGCAATCTACACTCCCGAGAGCTCTCAGCTGGTAATTTACGATGTGGAGCCCCTGCCCTACATCACCGTGGAAAGCACCGCAGTCAATGATGCTCAGCTGACCGTTGCGCTGGGCGGTGATCAGATGGAGGAGTTTGACAAGCTGACCTTCTTCGCTGAGGGCAAAAATTCCGGCGAGAGTTATCTGCTGGGCGGATCCACAGATCCCTTCGCACAGGGCGTGCGGACTGCCATCCTGCCTCTGCCTGTACATATGGTAAGCGATACTTATACCCTGCGGGTTGTCGGAAAGGATAATGCGGACAGATATTATTCCGAGGCAAGCGGAGAGTTCGTATATACCAATCCTGTCCAGCCTTCCGCACCCACCGGCCTGACAGCTGAGAATGTGGGAGACTACAAAGTGGCAGTAACCGTAGGCGGTTCCGCAGATGGTATCGACGGATATCGTTTCACTGCTTATGATAAGGAAGGAAACCCTGTCAGCGGTATCACCGATATCCTGCTGTACAAGGATGGAAGTGTTGTTTCATACAACGATGATGGCACCATTAAGGATGCTTCCGGAAATGATGTGACGGATACCTTCATTATCGGCGGCCACTACGAATTTGCCGGAGAAGAGGAGACCCTAGTGACCGGATTCAGTGCTGACGATTACACCATCAAGGCGAGCAGCTGGAAAAAGACGGCGAACGGAGCTGTGCTGGCTTCTGAGCCCGCAACTGTTTCCATCACCGTCAAGGAGCCGGTGAAGACCGAGATTACCATCAGTGGAACATCTCTGTTCAGAGGAACAGGAGCCAAAACCACGATCACCCGCGGAGACGGTTCCAGCTACGAGCTTGACACCTTTACCGGTTCGGTTGCGCGCATTGAAATCAGTTCCGATGCAGAGAAGTTTACCGGAAAATGGAGATTAGACCGCGGAATGCGCATTCGTACCAGCGGAGAGATTACTGAGCCGACCAACTCAGCAGAGCTGAACCTCAGCGGTCTGGAGGATGGCGTACATCTGCTGCACTTTGTCGGAAAGAACGAGAACGGCGATGCAGTTTCCGCTTCCTACCAGTTTGTAGTTGATACGTTGGCACCCCGTCTCATGCTGGCGGAGCCGGTAAACGGCGGACTGTTTGATTATTGGACCGGAAAACTTACCGTATCCGGCATCACTGATCGGGACGCACAGTTGACCATCATTGACAACACTACCGGAGAGGCATTGTTTGCATCCGGCAGCAGAGTAGCCTTTGACGTGGATGACGACGGAAGCTTTGCGGTTGATGTTGTTCTGGATCGGACGATCCTAGAGCATGAACTGATCATCCGTGTAACGGATGCCGCAGGAAATGCTGTCGAAAAAGAAATTACCGTCATGAGTAACGGTCTGGGAAGCATTGATAAGTTGCTGCTCTATGCAGGTGACAGCGATGTGACCAACACGGAGCTCACCGCGGGCGGTACATATACCATGAAGCTGATGGCAAAGCTGCTCCGACCTGTCAACGCAGCTGCCGGTGAGGAGGATCTGTATGTGCAGATCAATAAGGCCGGTATGGTAGATTGGGTACTCGAAATTCCTGAAGGTGATGCGACCCTGGATGAGACGACATCAGGCATTAGTTTGGAAACTGAGGTAGGCGCACAGGGTATGGTTACGGCTCGATTCCTGATTAATGATGCAGGTGCTTATACCGTGTCCGCAGCTATCGGCGAGAAAGGAGAACCCATTATCAGTCTGACGGAGAGTAGCGTGGAGGTGAAGGTCGAAGACCAGACCTATACCGGCAGTGAGATTACGCCTACTGTTGAGGTGCGATACAACGGAGTGTTGCTGGTCGAAGGTGTTGATTACTTGCTCTCTTACGAGAATAATATCGAGGTATCTACCGACAGTGGCGTAAAGCCCACCGTTATCGTCAAGGGTATTAACCGATACTTCGGAACTGTATCTGAGACCTTTGAGATTCTTCCTGCACAGAAACCGTCCGATCCTCCTGCACCTCCGGAACCCATCGATCCCGATGACGGCAGCGACACCGGCGACAGTACCAATATGACCCCTTGGATCGTATTGATGAGTGTCAGCACAATCGGATTGATTGCAGTGATTTTTTTGAGAAAGAAAAGAAATGATGAAGCAGATTGATCGATGACAGATCGACCGGGGGAACCTGGATACGAGGCGATTGACAGTTGATGGGAGGCAGCGAAAGCTGCCTCCTGTTTTTGGACCATCAATATGCTTTTTAGGTGGAATGAATATTGATAATAAAGAAAAAGTTTGGTATAAATATTGATAAAGCGGTGTGGAATGTGTATGATACAAGTATATGAGATGCTATAGATTAGGGAAGGAGCTCTGTGTTGATGAGCGTTTTTTTTGATAATTACTCGCTATACATATTTGTTGTGGCCGGTCTGTTAGCCGGTGTTCCCGCGGTTTGGATCTACCGGGAGAGAACAGGTGTCCGCACCGGCTGGGGAGTGGCACTTTTATGTGTGCTTTACTCCGTGTGCAGCCTGCTGTCGGCTATGCTTTTCGCAAAAATAGAGGGCTGGATATCCGGAACAGAGGGAGGAAACATCTCCACCTACGGAATATACCTGATCGGTCCTTTCATCCTCCTGTTTGCCAGTGTTTTATTTTTGCTGAAGCCGGCAGGCGTTATGGATGTGTTTGCTCTGTATGCCATGCCGTCCCTGTTTCTGATGCGGTGTCACTGTCTGATCTGGGGATGCTGTGGCGGACTGCCCATGTTTGGTACAGGGCTAAACTGGCCAACCAGAGAGAGCGAGATGGTGTTTTACATCATCATGTTTATCGTTTTGTGGAAAAAATTGAAACGAAACGATATCCCCGGACAGTTGTTTCCGCTGCTGATGATCAGCTACGGCTGTTTCCGATTTGTCAATCAGTGGTTTAGAGATACCGGATCCCCCGGGCTTCACCTGTCCCATGGATGGTCGGTGCTGTGTGCACTGATCGGCTTGGTTCTGTTTTTGCGTGTTCGCGCGCAGGCAAAGAAAAGATAGTGAAAAAGATGGGACGAGTGTTTACTCGTCCCATCCCACATAAAACCTAACAGTCACGGCGATGTTTCTCACAACATCGCCTTCCTTTACGTCCAAATCCTGGATATCAGACACCGGAGGAAAATCAGGAACGTCCTCGGCAACCTCAGCCTCCAGCCACTCTCTGGCGGCATCATTGGCATTGTCTACGGCATCCTCAACGGAGTCACCGAAGGCCTCGCAGTACATCAGATCGGGGAAGAATGCTCTATAATTACCGTTTTCGGTTTTGCGGATAATGGCGGGGTAGATAAATTTCATGGTGAAACCTCCTGACGTATGATTGCTATATTAGTATACAACATTTTGGCAGATAAGGGAACTGAAATTTACAATTTCGAAAAAGTTGATTTTTCTTTAACGATCACCGCTTTACAAGAAGAGCAAGACATGATAAAGTTTAGATGCAGATAATCACGAAACGAGTCCAAAGCTGGTGTGCAGAGGACTTATTGTGATGTGAAGAAGTGTAATCGGGTTCATGGCCGGGGTAACCGGATGTGGGCTGAGAATCACAATGTAGGATAAATGAGGAAGTAATACATGAGCATGATCAAAATCAAGGATCTGATCTATAATTATATCAAACGTGACGAGGAAGGCAAAGTGGCGGAGGAGAATCGCGCGCTGGATGACGTCGATCTGGATATCCGCGAAGGAGAGTTTGTGGCGATCCTGGGACGGAACGGTTCCGGAAAGTCTACGCTTGCGAAACACATGAACGGTCTTCTACTCCCCAGCGAGGGAACGATCTGGGTAGGAGGTATGGATACGGCAGATGAGGATAAGCTGTGGAAGATCCGTCAGACTGCCGGTATGGTATTCCAGAATCCCGATAATCAGATCATCGGCAGTGTTGTGGAGGAGGATGTGGGATTCGGCCCGGAAAATCTGGGCGTGCCCACAGAGGAGATATGGCAGCGGGTGGAGAGAAGTCTGGAAGAGGTGGGCATGATCGCTTACCGCAAGAGCAGTCCCAACCGTCTGTCCGGAGGTCAGAAGCAGCGGGTGGCCATTGCAGGCGTCATGGCCATGAAGCCCAGATGCATTATTCTGGATGAACCTACGGCCATGCTGGATCCCAACGGTCGCAGCGAGGTGATCCGCACTGTCCGCGAGCTGAATCAGCTGGAGGGCATCACGGTGATCCTGATCACTCATTACATGGAGGAGGCGGCCCATGCTGACCGGGTAGTGGTGATGAAGCATGGCTGCAAGATGTTAGAGGGAACCCCCAGAGAGGTATTTGCGCAGGTGGATGCGATCAAGGACAGTGGTCTGGATGTGCCGCAGGTGACTGAGCTTGCATATCGACTGAGAAAACGGGGGTTAGACATCCCGGAGGGGATATTGTCCACTCAGGAGCTTACGGATGCGCTGAAGGCGGTGTATATGGAGCGGGAGCTGAAGTGACAGATTGTGGTTGACGTTTGGCACAGTGCCATTGGCAATACAGGCGCTGACGATAAAGAGCAAGCAGCATGGACAAACGACTGCTTGGAAGAAAGGCAGATACATGGCAATTCAATTAGAACATGTGAGTCATATATATAATGAAGGAACGCCCATGGAGCGGGTAGCTCTGAAGGATGTTTCCCTGGAGGTCAGAAATGGTGAGTTCATCGGGCTGGTAGGTCATACCGGTTCGGGGAAATCCACGCTGATCCAGCATTTGGATGGTTTGCTGCGGGCAACCTCCGGAAAGATATTTTATAATGGCGAGGATATTTATGGTGAAAACTATTCCATGAGAGAGCTTCGCGGCAAGGTGGGTCTGGTGTTCCAATATCCGGAGCATCAGCTGTTTGAGGCGGATGTGTTTACGGACGTTTGCTTCGGACCGAAAAATTTAAAGCTTTCCAAAGAGGAGATCGAGGTCAGGGCAAAGGAGGCACTGGCAGCGGTTGGGATGGATGAGAGTTATTATAAGCGTTCACCCTTTGAACTATCCGGCGGGCAGAAGCGTCGGGTGGCCATTGCCGGAGTGCTGGCCATGAAGCCGGAGGTGCTGGTGCTGGACGAGCCTACAGCGGGACTCGACCCTAAGGGTCGTGAGGAGATCCTGCAGGAGCTTAAGGAACTCAACGAGCAACAGGGCATCACCATTGTTTTGGTGTCCCACAGTATGGAGGATGTGGCACGCTATGCGAAGCGAATGCTGGTCATGAATCAGGGCTGCGTGATGTTCGACGGAGCGCCCACTGAGGTATTTACCAATCATCGCCATGAGTTGGAGGCGATTGGTCTGGGCGTGCCTCAGGTCACCAGAGTGATGGAGTCGCTGGAGAGGGCAGGTATCCCGGTAAAGACCGGAGCCATCACCATCGACGAGGCAGAAGCTGAGATCGTGCGAGTGTTTCGTCTGGACTGAGGCATGATTTGGCAGGGGGCTGTCAATGAAAATAGATACCGCTCATATTTGGGGCGAATTGGAGAGATAAATGGCAAAAGAAATTACATTGGGACAATATTATCCGGTGAATTCACCGATCCACCGCATGGATCCGCGAACCAAGCTGGCCGGAACATTGATCTATATTGTGGCACTGTTCATCGCGGAGGGACCGCTGGCCTATGTGCTGTCGGCAGCATTTCTGTTCTGGGTGATCAAGGTGTCGCAGGTACCGTTAAATTACATGATGCG
>JAFOFP010000025.1 GCA_017387285.1 Lachnospiraceae bacterium | reverse complement strand
CACTGCTCTACCTCTCCGCAGGTCAGCTCCTTATCCATCACCAGTGCAAGGTCACGCTTCTCCTCGTCGAACTTGGGAAGAGGATTGAACTTAGGCACATTGCCGAAGCTGCCGCTCAGCTTCTGCAGATTGATCTCCATCACATAGCCTGCATTTCGCATATCTTCCTTGTCCTGGATCTCATAGTTGATCTTGCCCAGATATCCAACCACCTCGCCGTCACAGAGTATTGCTGCGGTCTGGTAAGGATGAAGGAAAGGCTTCTGTGCTCTCTCGTAGGTGAACTTCACGCAGAGGGTGTCTGCTACGGTCTCTGCCATGCCCTTTAAGGTAAAGAAGGACTCCTTATCGCCCCACAGACCAACACAGAGCACATCCTGCTCATCGGGGTACTCAGTCAGTGGCAGCGCCTTGGGCACGAAGATCTTTGCCATCTCATAGAGGCGTCCTTCCATATTTCCGCGCTTCTGGTTGCGGGAGATCCCATGGATCATGGATGCAGCCAAAGTGGTTCTCATGATGGACAGACCCTCATTGATGGGGTTGATCAGCGGGATCGCCTGACGTTCGGGAGCATCTGCCTCAAAGCCCAGCAGATCCAGATCAGCCGGTGCAAAGAAGGAATAATGAACACACTCGTGAGCTCCGGTGCCACAAAGTGCTCTCTTTAACTTCATATCCGCCTTCTGCTTGGCATTCATGCCGCCGGTGGTCACCTTTGCTGTGGGCATGAAGGTGGGGATCACATGATCGTAGCCGTACATGCGGATCACTTCCTCAGCCACATCGGGGTAGGACTCCATATCCTCCCGGTATGCGGGGATCTGCAGAGTAAGCTCGTCTCCGTTTACCACGGGAGCGAAATTCAAACTGTCCAGAATGCGGACGATCTCTTCGGTGGGAACCTCAATACCCAGAACGCCGTTTACCTTTGCGATGCTTACGTTCATCTCTCTGGGCTCCACGGAATTTCCGGTATTTACGTCACAGTGGGTCTTGGCAACCTTACCACAGCCCAGCTCCTCCATGAGATGCAGGGCACGTTTCAGTGCCATCACAGTAGAATATTCGTCCACGCCTTTTGCGTAGCGGGAACTGGAATCAGAGATCAGACCCAATGCTCTGGAGGTCTTTCTCACGTTGTCGCGGGCAAACTTGGCACACTCGAACATTACCTCGGTGGTGGTGTCACGGATTTCAGAATTCAGACCACCCATAACACCGGCAATGGCAACAGGCTTTACGCCGTCACAAATCACCAGATTGGAGGGATCAAGAGTGTACTCCTTCTCGTTGAGTGCAACCACTTTCTCGCCCTCGGTGGCACGTCTCACGTTGATGGCATTACCCTCAAGGTAAGAGCAGTCGAAGGCATGCATGGGCTGACCCAGCTCCTTCAGAATATAGTTGGTGATATCCACCACATTGGAGATGGCCTCACAGCCAACCAGTGCCAGACGGCGCTTCATCCACGCGGGGGACTCTCCGATCTTCACATCATATACATAGTGAGCGGAATAACGGGGACACAGGTCGGGAGCATCCACGGTGACGGTGAAACCTTCCTTCTCCACGTCATTCTCGGTGTAATCCAGGGCAGGTGCCTTCAGCTCCTTGCCCAGTACGGCTGCCACTTCTCTGGCAATACCGAAAATACTCTGGCAGTCCGCACGGTTAGCAGTGATGGAAATGTCAAACATCCAGTCATCCAGACCAAGGATCGGCTTCACATCCGCACCAATCTCAGCATCCTCCGGCAGAACCAGAAGTCCGTTGTAGCCTGCTCCGGGATACATATTCTCAGAAACACCAAGCTCAACACCGGAACAGAGCATTCCGTAAGACTCGTATCCGCGCAGCTTGCCCTTTTTGATCTTCATGACACCCTCAACGGTCTTATGATCCTTTGCAGTCATGTATACAGACGCACCAACCAGCGCCACAGGGAACTTTCCGCCGGCATGAACATTGTCCGCACCGCAGCAAATCTGTAAAAGCTCGCCCTGACCTACATTTACCTTACAAACATGGAGATGGGTCTCGGGGATGGGCTCACACTCCTCCACCAGACCAACCACAACTTGGCTGATATCCTTACCGATCTCATACAGCTCCTCAACCTCGAAACCGCAGGAGAACAATTTTTCTTCCAATTCTTTGGGCTGAACATCGATATCCACATAATCCTTCAGCCAACTCAAAGGTACTAACATTTATCTCACCCTCCGTTCTTAGTCATTCAGCTGTTTCAATACACGCACATCGGACTCAAACAACAGCTTAATGTTGTTGATACCATACTTTAACATAGCCAGACGCTCAATACCGATACCGAAAGCCAGGCCGCTGTACTTCTCAGAATCAATACCGCAGACCTCAAGAACCTTCTTGTTCACGATACCTGCGCCGAGAACCTCGATCCAACCGGTACCCTTACAGAGCTTGCAGCCCTTGCCGCCGCACTCGAAGCAGCTCACGTCCACCTCAACGGAAGGCTCGGTGAAGGGGAAGTAGGAAGGTCTCAGACGGGTGGTAGTGCCCTCACCGAAGATCTTCTTTACCAGAACGTCAAGCATACCCTTCAGATCACAGAGGGTGATACCCTCGTCAACAACCAATCCCTCCATCTGGCTGAACATAGGAGAATGGGTGGCGTCGTCATCGGAACGGAATACCTTTCCGGGGGACAGGATCTTGATGGGAGGCGCACTCTTCTCCATCACATGAATCTGTCCTGCAGAGGTCTGTGTACGGAGCAGGAACTCCGGCGTCAGATAGAAGGTGTCCTGCATATCGCGGGCAGGATGATCCTGAGGCGTATTCAGCGCCGTAAAGTTGTAGTAATCGGTCTCGATCTCCGTTCCCTCAAATACCTCAAAGCCCATGGAGCCGAAAATGTCGATCAGCTGGTTGCGGATCAGGGTGATGGGATGGAGATTGCCGCTCTCCACCTTCTCTGCGGGCATGGTAATATCCACCTTCTCGCTCTCGTAGCGAGCCAGCAGCTCCTTCTCCTTCATCTTTACATCCAGCTCTTCGAACTGAGCCAGCGCCCATTCCTTCAGGGCATTGACACTCTTACCGTAACTTGCTCTCTCCTGCGGGGGAATATCCTTCATTCCCTTCATCAGCTGACCGATCTTTCCGGTCTTGGAATCCAGGAAGGATTTCTTGAACTCATAGACAGCTCTGGAGCTGTCCAGAGATTCCATGCCGACTAAAATTTCTTCTTTGATCGCATCAAGCTGTGCACTCAATCCATTCAATTCCTGCATCGTTTTCTCCTGCTTTCTGTTAAATTGTGTGGAAATTAGGGGGTGTGTGTCATTATCATTCATAAGTCTCACGGATTGCTTCATGCTTCGCATTTACGCAATAAAAAAATCCCCTAACGATCCTTATCGAATCATTATGGGACGAGATAACCCGCGGTACCACCCACATTCAGACAGATATACTGTCTGCACTCGACTATGCTGTTTTCAGACTCCGATGGTGAACTTCATCCACAAGGCTCCTGCGCACTTCCAGCCAAGGTGCGTTTCTCTGTAAGGAGTGATCTCATAGCCTACTCCGGCCATCCTCAACGTCATTTGGCTTAATTATAGACCATTCGCTCTTAAAAGTCAAGAACTGACCGATCCAGTTTGTCTATTATCATTTTATTTTTCAGGGCATACTATAACCTATATCCATTTCTTCATGCTCATATGAAAAAGCATGACTTAGAGGTTCAAAACAACGGAGGGATTTATGAAAAAACTGATCCGGGAACTCTATCTTTTTAGTAAACGCTGCATAAAAGATCAAACCGGTGTTTATGCGGCCCAATCCTCCTTCTTTATCATCATCTCTGCCTTGCCATTGATCATGCTTCTGGTCACCCTGGTACAGTTTATCTTTCCTTTGTCCCAGAGTGATTTAATGAAGGCCATTCTGGAGCTGGTCCCTGATTCTCTGACCTCCTCTGTCCTCGGCATCATGGATGAGCTTTACCAACGTGCCTCCACCGCCATTATTTCCTTTTCTGCCGTGACGGTTCTCTGGTCTGCATCCAAGGGGATTTATGGGCTGGAGCAGGGAATCAATCAGATCTATCACGCAAAACGAAGACCACCTTTTCTCGTCAGACGGCTTTGGGCGGTGATCTATACGGTAGCCTTCATTGGGATCGTACTGCTCACCTTGACCCTTCTGGTTTTTGGAAATCGTATCCGCCTTCTGTTTGAATATCTGTTCCGTCCGTTGGGACAGATGATCGGTCTGATCATGAATCTGAGATCCCTGTTTTCTGTCCTGATCCTCACCCTATTTTTCGCTCTGCTTTACAAAGTTCTGCCGGACCGCCGCCAAACCTACAAAGCCCAGCTCCCGGGGGCATTATTCGCCTCCCTCGGCTGGACTCTGTTCTCATTTTTCTATTCGATTTATATCGACAACTTTTCCAACTATGCCCACATTTACGGCAGCCTGACTGCACTGATCCTGCTCTGTCTTTGGATCTATGTCTGCATGAATATCCTGCTGATCGGGGCAGAGGTCAATGTATGGTATCATGATCACCGACATAAAAGCTGATCATCTATCCTCAGTTTCCCTTAACCATCCTCGTCACCTGACTGTTGTACAGCATGTAAACAACAATGGTATTCATCACAGTAGTAATCAACCCCTGTACCACCCGTCCAGGGAAATGAAGCATGAAGGGCTGACCATATGCATAGCTTCCGGGCCATGAAATCAATGCCCATGTGCCATAAAACATGGATGCAACGATCGTGATGGCCAAAACAATCACACCGTAAATCCAAATTTTTCTTGATTTTCTAAAAATCGGTTCACACAATCCGCTGACCACACCGATCATTACCGGCATCAAGGTGTAAAGTGGATTGATCGCGTAGCCTGCGATCACACAGCCCAGCAAATCAGAAACCAAACCAACCACTGCACCACCGATGGAGCCCAGCCAGATACCACTCAACATAATGAATGAACTGCTGAAATTCACCCGATACATATCACCAATCTTGATCGTGAGATACTTACTGGCAATGATATTGAGGGCAATCAGCAAGCCCATCGTCGCCAAATCCATGGCCTTCCATTGTTTCCATTGTTTACTTTTCATCGTACGTCTCCTTCTTTCTGCGGAAATACCGCCTAGCATAATTGCTGTCTGTATGCCCATGCAGTCAAAAAGAGACTCTTTCGAGTGCTGCTCCTTGGAAAACAAAAGCCGGAATCATCGTAACATATACAATGATTCCGGGAGTCTTTTCGTCTATCGTAGGTAGGCAAACAGCGGGATGCGAAATACATACCACAGCGACACGACTCCGATGGAGACGGCCGCTTCGTCCCAAAGGCAACTCCCCGTCCTCCAGGCACTTAGCGCATGTATCTCTACTCTGTATTCATTTCATAGATTAATATAACACGTTTTTTCCAGGTTGTGAAGTACTTTTTGCAGTTATTTTGCAGATAAATACAATCAACTACTCTGACAGCTACTTTGCATAATCGATATTGCCATATACACGGATCCATTGGCCGGTCTCCGTGTTCTTGGCAAATATGGTCTCATATCCCTCACTCCCTCTGAACAAGCAGATCTCCGTGATCTCCTCATCCAATGAAAGCTCATAGACACTCTTCGCGCCCAGAGAGCTGTTCAACCCGCCAAAGGCAGCATAAAAGGTCAGTTTCAACCGATCTCCGTCCCTTTTCGGTGCAGCACTGCGGATATACCCCATGGAACCGGCCACACCGGCACGGATCTCCATGGTCTTTCCGTCCTCCGACACAGAATACTCACCGATATACACATCGCCGCGGCGCATCAACCCGGTTCCAATAAAATACACTGTCGCCAATGCAAGGATCACACTGAGGAAAACCACAAGCACTTTCTTCAATTTGTTTTGTTTGCTTTTTTTCATCACACTGTCCTCCGATTAAGATATTCGGCGGATACTCCGGATAATCAGCCCGATACCGAGAATCAGCAGTCCAAAGAGAAGCAACAAGACCAATGCAGTTCCGTTTAAGGTGATCATAGAAGATTCTCCCATCTGCTTTGAAGCATCCGGAGCTGCCAGTACCAGCAAACCGTAGAACACCAGCCCGATCACCGCCGCCAGACAGATGGTCACTCCGGCATACACGGGAGATAACTTGTTTGTCTGATGATCAATCAGTTTTTCGAATTGCTTTTCCGACTGTTTCATTTCTGCACCTACCACTTCAGTCACACACTCCGGTGCATCCTCTTCTTTAAATCTCTCCTCTATAACATCCGCCTTCATGAGGTAATCCAGACTGACTTGAAAATAGTCACTGAGAGCGATCAGCTTATCCGGTTCGGGGTAAGTCACATTCCCCTCCCATTTGCTGATGGACTGGCGGGAGACATTTAAGATTTCTGCCAGCTGCTCCTGGGACAGGCCATTGTTCTTTCTCAACGCATATATCTTTTCGCCTAATGTCATGGAATACCTCCTTTCACGGATTATCTTAATCTATAGCCTCCAAAAAAGCTATGTAACGGTGTTGACAATCCCGCACTTG
>JAFOFP010000003.1 GCA_017387285.1 Lachnospiraceae bacterium | reverse complement strand
CTGCCTCAAACTGCAGCTTCGGGAAACCGAAAAGGGTCATGCGAAAGAAGCCTTTGTACCAGTTGGGCACAAAGATACCCCAGATGCCATGGACACAGTGGCACTCATCCAGCTTATATTTCAGATCGATCATAGAGTCGTACCAGACGGTCTCATCCATGCCGGCTTCTTCATAATATGTCTTTAAGGTCTCGGACATACAAATCAGAAGGATCACGTTTCCGGTGTATTCCTGGAGGCCGATCCGGGCGGAGAGCTCTCTCATCCGCGCGATCAGCTCCTTGAAATCACAAAGCTTGTCCGCTTTGTAGGTATCCAGGATGGCGGTAAAGGCTTCCAATGCGCTGGAGTCGTTGGTGATAGCGTCAAAACCCTGAAGCAGCACCGTGCAGGCTGCCTCAGGGTAAGCGAATTCTTCAAGAAAAGAACAGAGATAGTTTTTCATTTCATTCTCCCAGGATATAGTTTACGAAATCGTCCATGTACTCCACATGCTGTGCAGCGGCAGGGAAAACGATCATGGGCTCCTTCAGGGTGGACTCATGAGCCGCCAGCACGGGGTGATCCTTGATGTAGATACCGCAGGGGAAGTCCTCTCCCTCCGGGGATTTATAGTAGAAGATCAGATCGCCCAGCTCAGCAACTCTATCCTCGCCGATGATATCGTTCAGATCCATCCAGACCACGTCGTCCACGGTGTCAAAATACTTCAGTGTACTTTCCTGACAGATAGCCACGTCCACGTTGCCGGCACCGGCATCCACCATCATCAGAATGGAAGCCACCTCATAGTAGTCCATACCGGTGTTTCCCACCGAATAGCCGCCGTTGGCCTGTACGCACTGGTCTCCGTAGACCAGACCCAGATAGTCGCCGAACTCCATGGCCAGCTGGTCAGCCGCATCATTGCCATTCATATCGTTGACGATAGCCACACCGAAAACCACTTCGCCGCCTGCTCTCGCTTTGTGGACGGTGGTGGCGATAGAGATGGTCGAAGCGATCAAAACTGCGCCAATAATAATATGAAGCTTATAATACTCCCAGATATAGACCATTTTATCCTGAAAAGTCATGGGCTTTAGCTTTGCCCACTCTGTTTTACAAAAATCGCTGACCGCAGTGCGGATATTGTACCATAATTCTTTCATTCGTATATGCCTCCATAGATGTCCGTTGAACCTCAGCTTCTAATCTTAAAGGTTGTTTCGCGGATTGTCAATCGACTTAATAAAAACATTAGAAAAACATCACAAAAAGGTCACGGAAAACCGGATTGACATACGTTTATTTTACTTTATAATAGAAAATTGGAAAATAATAGGCAAGCGGAAGTGTGGAGGAGGATTATGTTAAAAACACTGGCAAAGCAAGTCAAAGAATTTAAGACGGTCTCCATTCTCACCCCTGTTTTTATGGTGCTGGAGGTTATTATGGACACGGTGATTCCGTTGATCATGGCATCCATCATCGACAAGGGAGTGGAAGTGGGAGACATCAATCATATTTATAAGATGGGCCTTTTGATGGTACTGACGGCGGCCTTCGGTCTGTTCACCGGATACATGGGCGGCTGGTGCGGAGCCAAGGCATCTACCGGCTTTGCAAGAAACTTAAGAAAGGCTATGTTCGAGAACATTCAGACCTTTTCCTTCGCAAATCTGGATAAGTACAGCACCGCCGGTTTGGTGACCCGCATGACCACCGATGTGACCAATGTGCAGAATGCCTACCAGATGATCCTGCGGATGTGCTTCAGAGCGCCGGGCAACCTGATCTGCGCCATGGTTATGGCCTTCTTTATCAGTCCCAGGCTGGCAAGTATCTATTTGATGGCGGTGGTTTTCCTTTCGGTGTGTCTGATCTTTATCATGAGGGGAGCGACCAAGTATTTCCGTCAGGTATTCAAAAAGTATGATGAGCTCAATGCCAGTGTGCAGGAGAGCGTTTCCGCTGTCCGTGTGGTGAAGGCCTATGTCCGTGAGGACTACGAAAAGAACCGCTTTACCAAGGCGGCAGAAAATTTATATAAAATGTTCATCAATGCAGAGCGCGTCCTCACGTTGAACAGCCCGCTGATGCAGCTGACCGTGTATTCCTGTATTCTGCTGATCAGCTGGATGGGAGCAAAGATGATCGTCATGGATGGACTGACCACCGGTCAACTCATGAGCCTTCTGACCTACTGTATGAATATTTTGATGAGTCTGATGATGCTGTCCATGATCTTTGTCATGATGACCATGAGTGCGGCTGCCGGACAGCGTGTGGCCGAGGTCATTAACGAGCAGAGCGATCTGGTCAACCCTGCGAATCCGGTCTATGAAGTGAAGGACGGCAGTATCCGGTTCAAGGATGTGGTTTTTTCCTATAAAAAGGATAGCTCCGAGCCGGTGTTAAAGGACATTGATCTGGAGATCGGCTCCGGCGAGACCATCGGTATCATCGGCGGCACCGGCAGCGCCAAATCCAGTCTGGTCAATCTGATCAGCCGACTTTACGATGTGACCGGAGGCAGCGTCATGGTGGGCGGTGTGGATGTCCGTGACTATGATATAGAGACCCTGAGAAATAATGTTTCCGTTGTTCTGCAGAAAAACGTGCTGTTTTCCGGAACGATTCTCGATAACCTGCGCTGGGGAAATGCCGAGGCCACCGAGGAGGAATGCAGACACGCCTGTAAGCTGGCCTGCGCCGATGAGTTTATTGAGCGTTTCCCTGACGGATACAACACCCGTATTGAGCAGGGAGGAACCAATGTGTCCGGCGGTCAGAAGCAGCGTCTGTGTATCGCCAGAGCATTGCTGAAAAAGCCTAAGATATTGATTTTGGATGATTCCACCAGTGCGGTGGATACCGCTACCGACGCAAAGATCAGAAAGGCCTTTGCCCAGGAGATCCCCGGCACCACCAAGCTGATCATTGCCCAGCGCGTGTCCAGTGTGGAGAGCGCAGACAAGATTATTGTCATGGAGGGCGGCCGGATCAACGGATTTGGCACCCATGAGGAACTGTTGGCAAATAATGACATCTACCGCGATGTATATGAGTCCCAGACCAAGGGAAGCGGTGACTTTGACGAGAACGGAGGTGATCAGTAATGGCACCCGGTCCCAGAGGAATGAGGGGTCCCAGACCCAAGTTAAAAAATCCCGGCAAACTGTTTTCACGACTGATGGGATATGTCATGAAGGATTACTGGTTTGCCTGCGTGATCGTATTTTTATGTATTGTCGTCAATGTGTATGTGAATATTCAGGGAACCTTGTTCATGAAAACCCTGATCGATGGCATCATTGTGCCGCTGAAGGAGGCGGCGAACCCTGATTTTGGCGTGCTGGCACAGGCCATCGGCCGTATGGCGCTGATCTATCTGGTGGGCATTGTGGGTGCATTCACCCAAAGCCGCATCATGATGTATGTGAGTCAGGGTGTGCTTAAGAATTTGCGGATTGAGGTTTACCACCACATGCAGAGCCTGCCGATCCGGTATTTTGACACTCACGCTCACGGAGACATTATGTCCGTGTATACCAATGACATCGATACCCTGCGTCAGATGGTCAGTCAGAGTATCCCTCAGATCATCTCCAGCTGCTTTACCATTGTCAGTGTGTTCATCAATATGGTGATCTTAAGTGTTCCCCTGACCCTGCTGACTTTGGTGATGGTCTTCGTGATGATGTTCTGTGCGAAAAAGATCATGACCCTCAGCGGCAGCAACTTTGTGGTTCAGCAAAAGTCCATCGGCGCCCTCAATGGTTTCATTGAGGAAATGATGGGAGGGCAGAAGGTAGTCAAGGTATTCTGTCATGAGCAGGAGAACCTGGAAAAATTCAATGAGCTCAATGAGGAATTGTTTGTCAGTGCAAACAATGCACATAAATTTGCCAATGTCATGGGGCCTGTCAACGCACAGCTGGGTCATCTGAGTTACGTGTTCTGTGCGATTTTCGGTGGTATTTTAGCCATCAACGGAGTGGGTGGCTTTACCCTGGGCAGTCTGGCTTCCTTCCTTAACTTTAATAAGAACTTCAGCATGCCCGTCAATCAGGTGAGCCAGCAGTTTAACAGCATCATCATGGCGCTGGCAGGCGCGGAGCGGGTGTTCAATCCGCTGGACGAAAAGCCTGAGGTAGATGAGGGCTATGTGACCTTTGTCAATGCCAAGGAAGTGAACGGTGAACTTACGGAGACCGATGAGCGGACCGGCCGCTGGGCGTGGAAGCATTTCCACAAGGCCGACGGCACCACCACCTACGCGGAGGTGAAGGGTCATGTGGTATTCGACGGCGTGGATTTCGGCTACACCGATGAGAAGATGGTGCTTCACGACATCAAAATGTACGCGGAGCCCGGCCAGAAGATCGCTTTTGTAGGCTCCACCGGCGCAGGAAAGACCACCATTACCAATCTGATCAACCGTTTCTATGACATACAGGATGGAAAGATCCGTTACGACGGCATCAATATCAATAAGATCAAGAAGGCAGACCTTCGCCGGTCGTTGGGTATCGTGCTTCAGGATACCCACCTGTTTACGGGGACGGTGATGGAGAATATCCGCTACGGAAAGCTGGATGCCACCGACGAGGAGGTTATGGCAGCGGCTAAGCTGGCCAACGCCGACGGATTTATCCGCCGACTGCCGGAAGGGTATGATACCATGCTCACCGGAGACGGCAGCAACTTAAGTCAGGGACAACGGCAGCTCTTAGCCATCGCCAGAGCAGCCATTGCCGATCCGCCGGTGCTGATCCTTGATGAGGCCACCAGCTCCATCGACACCCGTACCGAGCGTCTGATTCAGGATGGCATGGATAAGCTGATGGCCGGAAGAACCACCTTTGTCATTGCCCACCGCCTGTCCACCGTTCGCAACAGTGATTGCATTATGGTACTGGAGCAGGGACGGATCATCGAGAGAGGAACCCATGACCAGCTCATCGAGGAGCAGGGAAAATATTATCAGCTGTACACAGGAAACGCCATGAAGGCGTAAAAGTAAAGCGGGAGGTCAATTTGATCTCCTGTTTTTGCTTGCGTGATTCCGAGAATCGTGATATATTAAATTATATATGTCTATCATGGGGATGTATACTCATTCGCCTCGGTGCGGATTCGGGTGTACAATTGCCCAAAACGGAGTATTATATGGAAATAACACGCGATTTATCACGGAAACTGAAATTGAATATGGGATGGCCGCTGATCATGACGGCCTGTCTGTTTGTGGTGAACATCATCATTTATTTTGTAGATCTGCAGGCAGGACTGTTGCTGACGATCTTTGTG
>JAFOFP010000197.1 GCA_017387285.1 Lachnospiraceae bacterium | reverse complement strand
CGGGTACAGACCATCATCAGTATGAGGCATCGGGCAAAGAAACACGAGTACGACAACGTGTTCCGTGATCTGGTCTATTATGCCGAGTGCGGGACGCGCCTGACCTGGATGACCAAGCAGCGAAAGTCCGGCAATGCGCCCCTTCTACGGTGCATGAATCACTTCCACAATGCAGAGGAGTGCAGGCACAACCATTTTGTCTACTACGAGGATCTGTATGCGGAAGTCCTTGCCCGGATCAAAGCTCTGTCGGGGCAGATCGACAGCGGGAAACTCTTAAAACAGCTGGAGAAACAGCGGTTAAAGCGGGCAAAAAAGGACAAACTGGCCTCCGAGCGGACAAAGATCCATAAACGGCTGGAAGCCCTTACAAAGGTCATAAAGAGGCTTTATGAGGACTATGCGAGCGATATGGTCAGCATGAAAGATTATCAGCTGCTGCTCAAAGAGTACAACCGGGAACAGAAGAAGCTGAACGACAGACTCACCGTGATCGGGACAAGGCTGAACGGAACGAAAGACAGAGAGAGCGTGGAGAAACTGAAGGCGGTGCTGGACGAATACTTCGACAGAGACGTACTGACACCGACTCTGCTGGTGAAGCTGATCGAGCGGATCGAAGTCGGACACATCGTAAAAAACGGCGTCAATCATGAGCAGGAAATCACCATCTACTACCGCTTCATCGGAGAGGCAGAGTAGCGTGAAGAGTAACACGAAAACCAAAGGATCGAGAACTGAAAACTAAGGATAACAGAGGAAACAGAGTGTGACATACCGGAAAACCACGAAAACGTGGCAAAAAGGTAGGTAACAGAATCCAAGGGAGACAGGATTTTACTGGTTACTCAGCAGGTACTACGATCCTGAGGTTGGGCGGTTTATAAACCAAGATAAGTATTTGAGTACTGGTCAGGGGATACTGGGATATAACATGTACGCATATTGCCGTAACAATCCGATTAATCGAAAGGATGTTGATGGCGATGCAGATATGGATATTTTTGATAGTGATACGAGAGATGATTTGTTTCCTGATACCGATGGTGGAATAGGACACCATCGTGTAGATGGGCCGCAAGGGACAACATCCTCAGGTCAGTATTCAATAAGTGTAAATAGCGGGATTAATAACTCTTCTGTTTCAACAAATCCGACTGCAGTAAACGCTACTAATGCGGTTATCACTTCAGGAAATAGCTATGGTATTGATGTTGGAAATTTGAATTTCAGCAATACAGTAAATAATCATGCAGGACGGCCGTATCAGAACTCATTGTTGTTAATCAACGAGATAATCCAAAGTAAACCGCCAGTGCCTGATCCACAGGGAACAGGAGCATTATCGTGGACTGTTGGTGGAATGTTTAATGGGAGCATGGGAACTTTTGAATTAGTCATTGATCAGTTGCTTAATACAGTGTGGCATTTTGTCTTCAAATCTAAAAAATGACAAGGGGATTAATAAATGAGTTTAATCTATAATTTTAAGGAACATGGATTGTACTTTGACAAAGAGGATGATGGTGTTCCCAAAGTATATATATCTATAAACACATTAGAATTAATTTTTGATTTAACAACAGGAACTTTGATAGGGGTACAAGGATTTTTGCCGTTAGTAAGGGCATTGATTTCTAAAATTGATCTTCCTGATGTTATAGAAAAAGCGTACCGTTTGGCTAAAGATGACTTGAAGGAGTGTAAATGTAATGAAGTATATGAGTTTAGTGATTTGAAACCTGAAACTCAAAAAAATTTTGAAAATGTGCCGATTAAGTTTGATAATGAAAAGGGAATTATTTTAATTGGTCAAAACTTAAATGAAAGTGAATTAGGTATTAGAATTAACAAAAACGTAATTTGTGGTGTTGATCAAAAAGATATTTTAAGGTGTTTGTATATAATTCCAGATAGGTTTATTCAAGCATCTTAGGATAATCATTGTCTTATCCCACAAAGTCGCCACCAGATTACTAGCTAAAATGTTTTTTTAAATCACAGATATGACTCAAAAACGAAAATACTAGAAAACATCTGCACCATCTTTGCGAGCAGTTCATTTTTACTCCGAAGTCGTAAAAACGAGGCCCGTTAGGGGTTCGCCCCCTAGAACCCCGCGAAAAAATTTATTTTCCGATTGTTTTCCGAAGATTCCTCCGAAACTTTCTCTTCGAAATCAAGTATGATTGAACCGGATTCCAGGGATCAATCATTTTCGGAGAGGTGGCACATGAGGAGAGTAAAGTTTGTTGTGCGGGAGGTCTATGTGGGTAGCCATACCCTTGAGGAGATCATTGCACCGCTGATTCTTTGCGACACCGCATTGACGGCAGTCGAAGAGTCAGTTATAATTGAATCAACCGAACAGTCTCAGGATTCACTTTGTTCCGGGAAAGGAGCAATCAATGGAACGAGTGATGAATGAGAAAACGATTTACCGTGCAGCGTTGTACTGCCGGCTCAGCAAGGATGACGAGCAGGCGGGCGACAGTGTGAGCATCGAGACACAGCGGATGATGCTGACCGGGTTCTGCTATGAGCGGGGATTTAAGATCTACGAGGTCTACACCGACGACGGCTACTCCGGGCTGAACTTCAACCGTCCGGCCTTTCAGCGGATGCTGGAGGATATCGATCGGGGGAAGGTAAACATGGTCATCACCAAAGACCTTAGCCGTCTGGGGCGCGACTATATCCAGACCGGCTACTACACCGACGTCTACTTCAGCCAGAAGAAGGTCAGGTATATCGCCGTCAATGACGGCATTGATACCAGCCGGGCAGACAATGACATCGTGCCCTTTAAGAACATCCTAAACGATATGTACGCTAAGGACTTGTCGAGGAAGGTGAAGTCAGCCAAACGCCAGAGAGCCTATCAGGGCTTCTATATCAGCGCACAGGCACCCTACGGCTACAAGGTAGACCCGGAGGATAAGAATCATCTGATCGTGGACGAGGAGGCAGCTGAGGTGGTGCGGGAGATATTTAATCTTGCACTGGAAGGGAACGGACAGGTGAAGATCGCCAATATCCTCACTGAGCGGAAGATCCTCACACCGGGCTACTATAAGGCGGAACAGGGGGATATGCGGTTTCTGCGGTATCAGGACAGGACTTCTCCCTTCGGCTGGTGTTATCAGACCGTCAGAAAGATCTTAAAGGATCAGGTCTACACCGGGGATATGGTGAACCACCGGTATGAAATCCTCAACTACAAGACCAAGGAGCGTACGCCGGTGCCGAAAGAACAGCACATCGTGGTGGCAGACCGCCACGAGGCGATTATCAGCCGTGACGACTTCGAGCGGGTGCAGACGGTCATCAGTTTAAGGCACCGTGCAAAGAAACACGAGTGCGACAACGTGTTCCGAGATCTGGTCTACTGCGCCGAGTGTGGGACACGCCTTGGATGGATGATGAAGCCGGTGAAAACCGGACAGGCACCTATTCTGCGGTGCATGAACCACTTCTACAACCCGGAGGAGTGCAGGCATAACCACTTTGTCTACTATGAGGATCTGTATGCGGAAGTCCTTAAGCGGATCAAGCATCTGTCCGTCATGATCGACAGCGGAAACCTCTTG
>JAFOFP010000196.1 GCA_017387285.1 Lachnospiraceae bacterium | reverse complement strand
GGAGTGGCCGCTATGCTTTGTCTGGTGCTGGTGGGACTGATCCCACTGATGAAGTTAGCATTGATCACCCTGCTCCATTATGCCACAGCAGCATTGGCGGAACCCATCGCCGATAAGCGTCTGACCGGTGCGGTGTCCGGAGCAGCGGAGGCAATCCGTCTGTTGCTGAAATTACTATTCATGGCCATGAGCCTGTTTTTTTTGACGGTGGCGCTGATCTGCAGTGTGGCAGGATGAGTCAGATCGGGACGGTGTATCTGTGTGGATGACAGAATGTGTATGGAGGAAATAAATGGAGGGGATTATCGGATGGGTAAAAGGAATTATCGGATGGCTGTTGATCATGTCCCTGATGCTGCAGTGTGTGCCGGGAAAGGCCTATCGCTCGTATCTGCGGCTGTTCATGGGGATCATTCTGATTCTCACGGTGCTGGAACCTTTTTCAAGAGGGGACAAAATGGCGGAGGAATTGGAACAGATCTTGGGGAAGTTGGCCTATGAGGAGACTGTCCCCGGTTGGAAGGATAGTTCCATGAGCGATTCTGAGTGGCAGGATAAGCTGCACCAAGGAGAACAATGGGCTGAAAACCGTATTGTATCGTTGGCGGAGGAGATGGCCGTGGAGGGAAACGGAGAATAACGTATAGAGGGCGCAGGGGGTGAAACGGGTGAAAATAGGTGAAGCTGTACAACAGTGGTGGAAAAAACAAGCAGAGTTGTCGGGAAAACCGTGGGCAATATTACTGATCATCGGGCTGTTGCTGGCAGTGATTGCGTGGCCGACAGGAGACGGAGAGAAGAACGCGAAGGGAAATGAAAGAGATCCGGCAAAGGAGGGGGATGAAAGGATTGCGCAGGGAGTCAATAATCTGACCTATGAGGAACAGCTGGAGGGGAAATTGGAAGCTATTCTTTCTAAGGTAAAGGGGGTCGGCGAGGTTAAGGTGATGATCACGTTAATATCTTCCTCTGAGTTGGTGCTGCAGGTAGACGAACAGAACATGACAGACAAGGTCAGTGAGACAGACAGTGACGGAGGGACGACAAACAGCATCCAATCAGAGAACACAAGGGAAACGGTGCTGACCGGATCAGCAGAGGGACCATTTGTGATCAAGGAAATCAATCCGCAGGTCAGCGGTGTGTTGATTTTGGCACAGGGGGCGGGAAGTGCAGCGGTAAAAAATGAAATCTGCGAGGCGGTGGAAGCATTATTCAACCTGCCGATACATAAGATAAAAGTATTAGAGGCAGAATAATCAACGGTGAAGGAGTTGGAAAGGTGAAACGAATCGTAAAAAAGAATCAGGTTATACTTACGCTGCTGGCGGTGATGATTGCGGTTGCCGGATACTTAAATTATGCGGGGAACATGGAGAAAAAAGACGAGAAAAACAACGGCGGTGATGTATCGGTTCAGGCGGGAAGTGAACTGAAGGATATTTCCCAGGATGATCTGCTGGCGGAAAATCAGGCTGCGGGGGAGTCGCTGATGGATGTTCATGCATTCCCCGAAGAGGACAATGGACATGAGGAAACGCCGGGCGAGGTGGTTCAGACGGGACAGACAGAACCGGGAAATGAAAGTGAGAATGAGGGAGAAATCCCTTCCGGAACACCGGGAGAGGCGATTCTCACCAACGGAGTGACCGTGGCGGATTATGTGGCAGCAGTTCAGCTGAACCGGGAACAGATCAGGGCCAGAAATAAAGAAACGCTGCTTTCTGTGATTAACAATCAGGAAATCTCCGAGGAGTTAAAGCAGAGTGCCGTGTCCATGATCGTCAAAATGACGGAGACGGCCGAACTTGAGGGGGCGGTGGAAATGCTCCTTTCTGCAAAGGGATTTGACGGATCGGTAGTCAGCATTGACAGCGGAGCAGTGGATGTGGTGATCAGCCGTTATCTGCTTTCCGACGCAGAGCGGGCACAGATCGAGGATATCGTCGAGAGAAAAACGGGAATGAGTGTAGAGTCCATCGTGATTACCCTGATGGAACTGGCAGAAGAGTAAAATAACTGTTGCCAAACCTACAAACCTCCTGTATAATAATGCATAGAATTATGCAGAAATTGGATTGTTGTGTCCATTTTGGGGCATACTGTTCTTATGCATCAGGAGGTTTGTTATATGGGTAAAGAGACAGAAGTTCGCAGCTCACGCATCATCAGCCATGATACCGGAAATATCGGTGAAGTGCGCATCGCAGATGAGGTGATCGCCGGCATTGCGGCACTGGCAGCTACTGAGATCAAGGGTGTTTCTGCCATGTCCGGAAATATCACCAAGGATCTGATCAGCAAGCTGGGGATGGGAAAGGTGTCCAACGGTGTGACTCTGCAGATAGAGGAAAACAATGTGCGGGTAGATCTTGCACTGTATATGGAGTATGGTTACAGCGTTCCAAAGGTGTGCCGCAAGGTTCAGGAGAAAGTGAAGGCAGCCGTTGAGAATATGACCGGCATGAATGTCACGGAGGTAAACGTGCGCATTGCCGGAGTGAATATTGACAAGTCAAAAGCGTGAATTTCAGAGCTGCTGCATGGGCCGGATCGCGCTTGCAGCAGCTTTGTTGTATAGGAGAGAGACGATGAGCAGAAGAGAATTGAGAGAGCACATTTTCAGAATACTGTTCCGCAAGGAGTTTTATCAGGAGCAGGCAGAACTGGAGCAGCAGACTAAGCTGTATCTGGAGATTCTGGAGGGTACCGGTGTACCGGAGGACGAGGAAGAGGAAAAGATGACCAGTGTCCCCAACGAAGCGGAGGAGACGTATATTGCAGAGAAGGCCAATAAAATCTTTGGCTGTACTCCTGAGCTGGATGAGAAGATCAATGGCGTGGCTGAGGGTTGGAAGACCAGACGTATGTCCAAGGTAGACCTGACCATTATCCGCCTTGCCCTGTATGAGATCCTTTACGATGAGTCCGTGCCGGAGAAGGTTGCCATCAATGAGGCGGTAGAGTTGGCGAAGAAGTTTGGCGGAGATGAGTCTCCTTCCTTTGTAAACGGTATCCTGGCGAAGCTGGTTAGAGAGTAAATATGGCAGGAAATGTTTATTCCGTCGGTCAGATCAGTGGGTATATTAAAAATATGTTTGAGCAGGATTATCTTCTGAAGCGGATCAGCGTCAGCGGAGAAGTCTCAAACTGTAAATACCACACTTCCGGCCACATCTATTTTACCCTGAAGGATGAAAAGGCTTCCATGGCGGCCATTATGTTCGCCGGAAACCGCAGAAATCTTAATTTCACCTTGCGGGACGGTCAAAAGGTAGTGGTGGACGGTCAGATCACCGTCTATGAGCGGGATGGGCGTTATCAGATTTATGCGAGATCCATACGGCCCGACGGTATGGGAGAGTTATATCGGCAATATCTGCTGTTAAAGCAGGAGCTGGAGGAGAGAGGTCTCTTCTCCCCTGAGTATAAACAGCCGATTCCTGCCTATGCGAGACGAGTGGGTATCGTGACAGCACCCACCGGGTCGGCTATCCGCGATATTATGCAGATCAGTCACCGGAGAAATCCCTATGTACAGTTGATTTTGTACCCGGCATTGGTGCAGGGCGCCGGTGCAGCTGCATCCATCGTCCGTGGCATCGAGACCCTGGACAGACTGGGGGTAGATTGTATTATTATCGGACGGGGTGGCGGTTCCATTGAGGATCTTTGGGCCTTCAATGAGGAGATCGTGGCTCAGGCCATCTTTGATTGCCGTACACCGATCATTTCGGCGGTGGGTCATGAGACCGATTATACCATCGCGGATTTTGTGTCTGATCTTCGTGCACCCACACCTTCCGCAGCGGCGGAGTTGGCTGTTTTTGATAATGAACAGTTTCGGTCGGCATTGACGGATATGCACCGCAGGATGTGTCTGGTGCTGCAAAATCAGATTGACACACAGAAAAACAGACTGGCATACGGGGAGGCACAGCTAAAGCTTCTTCATCCCAGAGCCAGACTGACCGAATATGCGAGACAGATCCGGGAATTGGAGGAGAAACTTCGCCAAAGCGTGGATCGCAAGCTGGAAAGTGAGCGTAACCGCCTGATGCTCTACAGCGAACGGCTGGGGGGCTTGTCGCCCTTAAATAAGCTGGGAAAGGGCTATGTATATGCCACGGATCAGAACGGTCATCCGGTGGTGGGGGTCGGTCAGCTGACAGCAGGAGATCGGCTCAAACTCAGATTGGCCGACGGTTCGGCGGATGTGTTGGTGGATCAGGTAGAGGCATCACAGTCAGCCATTGAGAAAAAGGAATAAAATAATGACGATAAATAGAGAAGAAAAACAGCTTTCTCTTGAGGAAAGTTTTGAGCAGCTCAGTCAGATCATCCATGCCATGGAGGACCGGGAGTGTTCATTGGAGGATTCGTTCGCACTGTATACCAAGGGCATCAGTCTGATCAGAGACTGTAATCGACGGATCGAGCAGGTAGAGAAGCAAATCGAGATACTTGAGGGAGAATCAGAGGATGGAGTTTAAGGAGCAGCTGCAGCAGCAGGCAGGATGGGTAGACCGCATCATGGACAGTTATCTCCCTGAGGAAAGCGGATATCAAAAAACGATTTTTTCAGCCATGAATTACAGTGTGCGCGCAGGCGGAAAACGCCTACGTCCCATTTTGATGGAGGAAACCTACCGTCTTTGCGGCGGTGAGGGGAAGGAAATCGAGCCCTTCATGGCGGCCATTGAGATGATACATACCTCATCTCTGGTTCACGATGATCTCCCTGCCATGGACGGGGATGAGTACCGCCGTGGAAAAAAGACCACCTGGGTAGTATATGGCGAGGATATGGGCATACTAGCCGGGGATGCGCTGATGATCTATGCCTTTGAGGTGGCGGCAAAAGCCTTCGGGATGACTGCTCACCCGGAGCGGGCAGGCAGAGCCATCGGCATTCTGGCGGAGAAGACCGGCATTTACGGCATGATCGGCGGTCAGACCGTGGATGTGGAGCTGACCGGAAAGCCTGTGCCGGAGGATGCACTGGATTTCATCTATCGGTTAAAGACAGGAGCACTTCTGGAGGCATCCATGATGATCGGTGCGGTGATGGCCGGTGCCGATGAAGAGACCGTGAAAAAATGCGGCGAAGTGGCCTTGAAAGTAGGACTTGCCTTCCAGATCCAGGATGATATTCTTGATCTGACCAGTTCCACCGAGGAGCTTGGCAAGCCTGTATTGAGTGACGAAAAAAACAATAAAACCACCTATGTGACGATCAACGGATTAGAGGCATCAAAGGAAAAGATGGCTGAGCTTTCTGCGGAGGCGGTGAATACCCTTCGCGGCATCTCGGGAGAAAATCCTTTTCTGGAGCAGTTGATCCTCTCTCTGGTCAATCGATTAAAGTAGAGGAAAAATATGATATTAGAATACATTGATCACCCGGCGCAGCTCCGGGAGATGTCGATAGAAGAACTGGAGATTCTGGCTCTGGAGCTTCGGACATTTCTGATCGATAAGGTCAGCAAAAAAGGAGGGCATCTGGCCTCCAGTCTCGGTGTGATCGAGTTGACCTTGGCGTTGATGGCGGTGTTGGATCTGCCTGAGGATAAGATCATCTGGGATGTGGGACATCAGACTTATCCCTACAAGGTACTCACCGGTCGAAAAAAAGGGTTTGACCATCTGAGGGAAAAAGGCGGAATGAGTGGTTTTCCCAAGCGTCATGAGAGTGCATATGATGCCTTTGACACGGGACATAGCTCCACCTCAATTTCTGCCGGCATCGGTATGGCCAAAGCCAGAGATCTGCTGGGACAGAAAAACCGGATTGTTTCCGTTATCGGTGACGGCTCCCTGTCCGGCGGTATGGCATACGAGGCCCTAAATAATCTTTCAGCGTTGAACAGTCAGATGTTGGTGATCATCAATGATAACACCATGTCCATTTCAGAGAGTACCGGTGGATTGAATGATTATCTGGCGAAGATCCGTCTGAACAGCGGTTACAATGAGTTAAAATACGGGATGAAGGATTCCCTGGCCAGAATGAGCGGTGTGGGAGAGCGTGTGGATCATGCCCTCAGCAGAGCAAAAAAGGGATTGAAGCAGATCGTGCTGCCCACAAACCTGTTTGAGGATTTTGATGTGACTTATGTGGGTCCCATGGACGGTCACAATCTTCCTTCACTGATTGAGACATTAAAGCGGGCGCTCAAGCTGAATCGCCCCATTGTCATGCATATAAAGACGGAGAAAGGGCGTGGATATGAGCCGGCCCGGAGACATCCGTCAAAATTCCATGGGGTTGAGCCCTTTGACATCCGCACCGGGAAACCTTTGGCGGAGAAAAAGAGCAAGTCCTACACCGATGTGTTTGCCCAGAAGATGGTGGATCTGGGGGCAGAGCACCCTGAGCTGGTGGCGGTGACTGCGGCCATGAAAGACGGTACCGGTCTGTCGCCTTTTGCAAAGCGGTATCCGGAACGCTTTTTTGATGTGGGGATTGCCGAGGAGCACGCCGTGACCTTTGCGGCCGGTATGGCAGCGGGTGGGCTTCACCCGGTAGTGGCCATCTATTCCTCCTTTTTGCAGCGGGCCTATGATCAGATGATCCACGATGTATGTCTTCAGCAGCTTCCCGTGATCTTTGCCGTGGATCGTGCCGGATTGGTGGGAAAGGATGGACCCACTCATCATGGAGCTTTTGATCTGAGTTACCTGACCGCTATCCCCGGGATGACGGTGATCGCACCAAAAAATCGTTATGAGCTGCGGGCAGCCATGGAGTATGCATTGGAGCAAAAAACTCCGGTAGCCATCCGTTACCCCAGAGGAAATGCATGGAAAGGGCTGAAGGAGCACCTTGCACCCATGGAAACGGGAAGGAGCGAGGTCATCACCGAGGGCAGCGAAGTCGCAGTGCTTGCGGTGGGCTGTATGGTGGAGACGGCAGTGAAAATGGCTGAACTTCTCCATGAGCAGGGTATCGACTGCACGGTGATCAATGTGCGGTTTGTCAAGCCCATGGACACCGAGCTGATCTTAAAATATGCCAGAAGTCACGACCTTCTGGTGACTCTGGAGGACAATGTGATCACCGGCGGCTTTGGACAGCAGGTGGATAGCCTGCTTAAGGATGCACAGGTGGATTGTGACTGTCTGAATATTGCCCTTCCGGACGGATTTGTAGAGCATGGTACCATAGACGAGCTTCGGGAATCCCTTGGAATGGATCCACATTCCGTGTGCTTAAAGATCCTGAATCGTCTGAAAGGATAAAGTAATGAAAGAACGATTGGATGTACTGTTGGTTAATAAGGGCTTTGCCGCTTCCAGAGAGAAGGCCAAGGCCATGATCATGGCAGGAAATGTGTTTGTGGCAGGACAGCGTGAGGACAAAGCGGGCACCATGGTGCAGGAAGATGCGGCCATCGAAATCAAGGGCAGTACACTGGCCTATGTGAGCCGCGGCGGTCTGAAGCTGGAAAAGGCCATGAAGCATTTTGATCTGACTCTGGAGGGAAAGGTGTGTATGGATGTGGGAGCCTCCACCGGCGGCTTTACCGACTGTATGCTGCAGAACGGTGCGGTGAAGGTATTCTCCGTGGATGTTGGCTATGGCCAGCTGGCATGGTCTCTTCGTCAGGATCCCAGGGTGGTCTGCATGGAAAAGACCAATATCCGCTATGTGACGCCGGAGCAGATCGGTGAATTCATTGATTTCGTCTCCATCGACGTGTCCTTTATCTCCCTGACTAAGGTGCTTGGACCGGTGAAGGAGCTGATGAAGGAGGGAGGACAGATTGTCTGTCTCATCAAGCCCCAGTTCGAAGCCGGAAGAGAAAAGGTCGGAAAGAAAGGTGTTGTCCGTGAGCCTGAGACCCATCTGGAGGTGATCGAGAAGGTCATTGCCTTCTCGCGGGAGCTTGGTTTCTCCGTATTGAATCTGGAATACTCCCCCATCAAGGGGCCGGAGGGAAATATCGAATATCTGCTGTTTTTACAGAAGGACGGAATGGCCGGATGTGCAGAGGGTATTTGCCCCGAAAAAATCGTTAACCTGTCTCACAGTACACTGAACTAGAGGATAAATTCATGAAGTACTTTTATGTGATCCCCAACTGGGCAAAAGATCCGTCTGGGGAGGCTGCCAACGAGATCAGAGCATATCTGGAGAGCAAGGGCTGTGTCTGCGGTGTCCGCGGTGATCGTGCGTGTGACTCGGTTTCCGGAGAGGGGCTTTTGGATCCCATGGGGCAGGAACATTGCAAAGCCTGTCAGCCACCGGCGAATTCCTACAAATATACAAACCCTGCGGAAGTGCCGAAGGATACCCAGTGTGTCATTGTGCTGGGTGGCGATGGCACCCTGATTCAGGCCACCAGAGACCTGGTTGATCTTGAACTTCCCTTTGTGGGCGTAAATTTAGGCACGCTGGGTTATCTGGCAGAGTTGGAAATTCAGAATATCAAAGAGAGTCTGGATGCCCTGATCGAAGATAAATTTGTGGTTCAGGAGCGGATGATGCTTTCCGGTTCACTGATCCGGGCCGGAGAGGTACTGGAAGAGAATATTGCCCTGAATGAAGTTGTGGTCGGACGTGGCTGTGCTCTCAATGTGATCCGTTTTCGTGTCAGTGTAAACGGCCGTTTCCTCAACAGCTATGCTGCAGATGGTGTGATCCTGGGGACACCCACCGGTTCCACCGGATATAATTTGTCTGCAGGAGGACCGATTTTAGAGCCGGAGGCATCCATGATCCTTCTGACGCCCATCTCACCTCACTCCATGATCAACCGAAGTATCGTGCTGGCTGATACGGCAGAGGTGGAGATTGAGATGACTAAGGTTGGAGCAGGTGGAGCGATCCTGGCCTTTGATGGCAACGGCAGTATGACCGGGCTGGAAAACGGTGACCGTCTCAGAATACGCAAATCGGATAAAAAAACAAAAATACTTACCCTCAGCAAAGAAAGTTTTCTGGAGATCCTGAGAAACAAGATGTCCGGAGAATGATGTCGGGCAAAGATACATAAGATAGATGTAATACATTCCAAACGAAAGAGCAGGGGATAATATGAAGGTCAATCGACATGAGAAAATTATTGAACTGATCAGACAGCATGACATTGAGACACAGGAGGAACTGGCGCAAAAGCTTTATGAGTCCGGGTATCAGGTGACTCAGGCCACCGTGTCAAGAGACATTAAGGAGTTAAAGCTGTTCAAGGTTCCTGCGGGAGACGGTAAACAGAAGTACGCACTGTTCCGTCAGGAGGAGAAGGAAGGCCTGGATGCCAAATACGTCCGTGTTCTTCGGGACGGTTATATGTCCATGGCGATGGCTCAGAATATTCTGGTGATCAAGACGGTGCCCGGCATGGCCATGGCAGTGGCTGCTGCTCTGGACAAATTCCAGTTTCCCGAGATCGTCGGCTGCATTGCCGGTGACGATGTGATCATGTGTGCCATTCACAACGTGGATGAAACCCTGCTGGTAATGGAGAAACTTCGTAAATTAATTGGATAGTTTTGGTAAAGAACGGAGGGATAGACCATGCTGTCAACCATTCATGTAAAAAACTTCGCCCTCATCGATGAGGCGAATGTGGAGCTGGGAGCAGGGTTAAACATACTGACCGGTGAGACCGGAGCCGGTAAATCCATATTGATCGATGCGGTCAATGCCGCCCTGGGCGGCAAGGTGAGCCGAGACATCATCGGAAAACACGGTGATCATTCTCTGATCGAGTTGATCTTTGTCATTGACGATCCGGGAAAAGTGGAGCTGCTGAATCAAGCCGATATTTATCCTGAGGAAGATGGAACATTGATCCTTTCCCGGAGGATCACCGAGAACCGCAATGTGTGTAAGATCAACGATGAGACGGTGACCTTGTCAAGGCTGAAGTCAGTGACAGGTCTGTTGATCGATATTCATGGGCAGCATGAGCATCAGTCACTGCTGCACCGTCAGAAGCATCTGGAGATCCTTGATGAGTTCGCCGTGTACAAGGTGGGGCAGTTAAAGGAGGAACTGGCAGAGAGTTATCGCCGGTATCGGAAGAGCCAGCTGGCCTTGTCTCAGTTTGAGATGGATGAGGACAAGCGTCTTCGTGAGATGGATTTTCTCCAGTTTGAGATCCGCGAGATTGAGGATGCCCATTTGAAAGAGGGCGAGGAGGAAGAGCTGGCCGCACAGTTCAAGCGGATGAACAATGCCGGAAAGATCGTGGAGAAGCTGCAGGAGGTGCTGGGAAGTATTGGCTACGATGGTCGTGACAGCGCCGGAGAGCAGATTGATCGTTCACTGCGGATCATGAGCCCGATCACCGGTTTTGATGAGACCATAGAGGGTTTTTACGCTCAGCTGGAGGATGCGGACAGTATTTTGAGCGGTCTTTGCCGGGAAATCAATGATTACCTTGGCGAGATGAGCTTTGACAGCCGTGAAATGCAGGAAATCGAAAACCGTCTGGATACGATTCGTTCCATTCAGGCCAAATACGGAGCTGACTATACCAAGGTCATGGAGAGTCTTGAGGAGAAAAGAGCCCGCCTAAATGACCTAGAGGCCTTTGAGGAGCGAAAAGCGGCTGCGGCTAAACTGTTTGCAGAGGCAAAAAAAGAGACAGAGGAGTTGTCAGCCGAATTGTCGGAAATCCGAAAGGTGGAGGCATATCATCTGACAGAGGCCATCCGCACTGCACTGGTGGATCTGAACTTTTTGGAGGTTCAGTTTTCCATGGAGTTTGGGCGCGCGGAACAGCTCAGTGCCAACGGCTATGATGAGATGGAGTTTTTGATCTCTACCAACCCCGGCGAGGAATTGAAGCCTCTGGGACTGGTTGCTTCCGGCGGAGAGTTGTCCCGTATCATGCTGGCCATCAAAGCCGTTTTGGCCGATGTGGATCAGATCGATACGTTGATTTTTGATGAGATCGACACGGGAATCAGTGGTCGGACAGCCCAGAAGGTATCCGAAAAGCTGAATTACATCGGCAGAAGTCATCAGGTGATCTGTATTACCCATCTGCCACAGATCGCAGCCATGGCGGACAATCATTACCGGATTGAAAAGAGTGTGGTGAATGGAAGAACCGTGACTCGCATCGACCATCTGACTGCGGAGCAGGAGATCAGTGAGCTGGCTCGGATCCTCGGCGGAGCAGTCATCACCGATACGGTACTGGACAGTGCCAGAGAGATGAAAGAACTGGCCGGTCAAAAGAAACAATACAAATAAAATGGTCAGACCAATGACAGATACTACATAATAAACCAGCGGCTTGTCGGTTTATTTCCCCGCAAACTTCCCATACTAACAGTATCGGAGGTGGGAAAATGACGGAGAACAAGCAAATCTATCGCAGATGGCTGGTCGGATTATTGACCATAGTGATCGTATTTTCCCTGGTATTTACTTTCTTTTATTTCAAAGGAAGAATACCGGGGAAACTTTATTTACTGATCGATGAAGAGTCTGATCTGTCTTTTGGGTTTCCCTTTACGGTGGATCTGGAAGAGAACCTGGAAGCGGCATGGGGAGGAGAAAGTAATATACCGGCAGATAAAATCAGACTGACCAGGACTGATCCAACGGGGCAGAGCACCACCATCGTCAGCAGTGAGACCGGGGATTTTCAGCTGAAACTGAAACTGTTCGGACTGTTTGATCTAAAAACCATCGATGTGGAGGTGACCGAGCAGCAATATTTGTATCCCAGCGGCAGACCGGTTGGTCTCTATATGAAGACGGCCGGTGTCATGGTCATTGGGACCTCGGAGCTGAACACCTATTCCGGACAAAAAATATCCCCTGCAGATGGATTGATCCGATCCGGTGACTATATTCTGGCAGTGGATGAAACAAAGGTAGAAAATAAGGAGCAGTTAAGTGAATTGGTTCATGGGCGCGAGGGAGAGATGACCTTTACCATACGCCGAAAGGGCGAGACGTCTAAAGTGAAGATTCGCTCGGTATGCTGCGATGACGGGACATTCCGCACCGGAATCTGGGTGAGAGATGATGTACAGGGCATCGGGACAATGACCTATGTGGATCAGGATGGCGAATTTGGTTGTCTCGGCCACGGGATCAGCGATACGGATACAGGGCAGATCGTAGAAATCTGTGGTGGAGATATCTACCGTGCCAATATCCGTGATGTGCTGAAAGGCAGAGTGGGAATCCCCGGCTCGCTTCTGGGGATGATCGTCTACAGCGAGACAGGACAATACGGAGAAATTGCCAGAAACACGGAAAAAGGTGTGTTTGGGCAGCTGAATCAACCGATATCGGAAATCTGCGAGCAGGAGGCATTGCCGGTGGGATATCGGGGAGAGATCGAGATCGGTCCGGCGAAAATCCTCAGTACGGTGGACGGGGCGGCGCAGTATTATGAGATTGAGATCATCAGGATCAATCCGGGTTCACAGGACAATAAGGGGATGACCATACAGATCACTGATGAACGATTGTTGGAGAAGACCGGTGGGATATTGCAGGGGATGTCTGGGTCGCCTGTGATTCAAAATGGGCGAATTGTGGGTGCTGTAACCCACGTCCTCGTGAATGACCCTACGAGGGGATATGGAATTTTTATTGAGAATATGCTGGATGCGGCAGGATAAAGCTTTTGCCAGGGGCAGTATGCCTCTGGCATTTTCTATGGATTTGTGATACAATCAGATAACTATATGAGATAGAGGTGTCGGATGATGTACAATGCCAAGGAAGTGACATTAAACATTCAGGGTGTACTGTTTGATTATATTACATTCGGAAGCGGGAAAAAGACACTCATCATGATACAGGGGCTTAATACCCGCGGCATTAAAGGTTCGGCCACGTCTCTGGCCTATATGTACCGCATGTTTGCGAAGGATTATAAGGTTTATCTGTTTGACAGAAGGCCTATTGTTCGAGACGGTATTACGGTAAGAGATATGGCCTTGGATATTGCTGCGGCCATGGACGTATTGGGCATCAAAAATGCTGATGTATTTGGTGTGTCGCAGGGAGGAATGATTGCACAATATCTTGCGATAGACAGGCCTGAGTTGGTAAATAAACTGGTTCTGGCTGTTACACTCTCTCGAAATAACGATACGGTAAAGACCGTTATCGGAAACTGGATTGAGATGGCAGAGCAGGGCACTATGAAGGCACTGGTAGCGGATATGGCCGAGAAAATGTATTCGAGTGCTTATGTCAAACGGTATCGTCCGTTTATGCCGTTGCTGACGATCATGCAAAAGCCAAAAGATGTACAGCGGTTTATTATTCTTGCGAAAGCCTGCCTTACCTGCAATACATACGAAATATTGGATAGGATTAGGTGTCCTGTCCTTGTTCTGGGGGGAAGGCAGGATAAAGTCGTTACCGGCGAGGCTTCCGTGGAAATTGCGGAAAAGATGGGGTGTAAAATCCATTTGTATGATGAACTGGGACATGCAGTCTATGAGGAGGCAAAGGATTTTAATCGAGTCGTATATGAATTTCTTTTGAGCAGATAAATGAGTTTTTACAGAAGGGGCTTAATGCCATAATGAAAGGATTAATATTCACAGAAAGGTTTGTTTCATGGAAATTGTTGCAAAGAATATCAATACATTGAGTGATTTTTGCGGGACAAGAGATGTTGCAGAACTGACTTCCGAACAGTTGCAGAGAAAATATGGGATTTCACAGGCAGATGTTATGGTGTTGTTTGGCGGAAGTATCCTATGTGGCGGGGATGTTTTGGCCGAAGCCATGAAAAATAAAATTGCGAAGACCTATGTGATTGTTGGGGGTGCGGGACATACGACCGAAACCCTGCGCGTGACTATGCGCAGCATGTTTCCCGAGGTAGAAGCAGAAAATTTGCCGGAGGCAAAGGTGTTTGCAAACTATTTGATGCATCAATATGGATTGGAGGTGGATCTGCTTGAGGACAAGTCTACGAATTGTGGAAATAATATTACATATCTCCTGGATTTGTTGAAAGAAAAAGGTATTTCATTCAGAAGCATCATTATTTCCCAGGATGCATCGATGCAGCGACGTATGGATGCTGTGCTGCGGAAATATGTTGCTGAGGAGATTCAGATCATCAATTATGCAGTCTATTCCACCAAGGTTACGGTGGAGAATGGCTCTTTAGCTTATGAAAAATCGAATTTGGGAATGTGGGATATGGAGCGATATATCAGTCTGTTGTTGGGAGAGATCCCCAGATTGACCGATGATGAAAACGGATATGGACCCAATGGAAAAGATTTCCTCGTTCATGTGGAAATCCCCAAAGAGGTGCAGACTGCCTTTGATGAGTTGAAACGTAAATTTCCGGGATTGGTTAGAAAAGCGATTTAGAAAGTGAAGAAGTATGATTAACATGTTAAAACATATGGTTGTACATGCCTTAAAGGATAATATCAGTATTATACCGTTGTTATTTATCACTTACTGCATCATGGAGTATATGGAGCAGTTTATGACCGAAAAGTCTGAAGGCGCAGTGAGATATTCCGGGAAAATGGGACCGCTCTGGGGAGGAATTCTGGGAATTATTCCACAATGTGGATTTTCCGCTGCGGCGGCAAGTTTTTATTCCGGTGGAGTGATCACCATGGGCACGATGTTGGCGATCTTCTGGTCAACTTCAGACGAGATGCTGCCTATTTTGATCTCTGCCGCAGTACCGATAGCGACCATTGGTAAAATCTTAGCAGTGAAAGTATTGATTGCAGTTTTGTGTGGATTTGCTGTCGATTTTGTACTTCAAACCTTTGGAAAAGCCCATGTTCCTCCCAAACATATTCACGATTTGTGTGAGCAGGATCACTGCCATTGTGAGGATGAACACTCTGTTTGGAAGTCTGCATTGATCCACACCGTCAAAGTGTTTGGTTTTATTTTTGCTGTTTCAGTGCTGTTGAATTTCGTGTTGGAATGCGGGGGCAATGATGTGCTGGAGCGATTTGCCGCGAACAATTCTGTTCTTGCGGTAATGCTTACCGGTGTGGTGGGACTTGTGCCCAATTGCGCATCCTCGGTGATTATTACGCAGCTGTATTTAAACGGTTTTATCAGTGCAGGTGCGATGATGGCAGGACTTTTGGTCGGAGCAGGTGTCGGCGTGCTGGTTTTGTTCAGAACCAATCGCCCGGTGAAACAAAATATGGAAATTGTAGGTGTGTTGTACGCGATCGGTGTTATGGCCGGTTTTCTGATTGATATACTCGGGATTACGTTTTAAATACAGAAGTGTAGAGTATAGACCAAGGATTATTAAGTTAATAAAAAGATGAAAAGGGGCCTCTCAGGGGGAGCCGGAATATACGAGGAAAAACATGATCAAGGTAGAAAAATTATCCTATTCCTTTCCGACAAAGGATTTATACAACAAAGTTTCTTTTTCCATCGAGGAAAATCAGCATGCCGTTTTGATTGGCAGTAACGGAACCGGTAAATCCACACTGATACAGATGTTGATGAATCCGGACGATTTTCTTTATCAAGGCAAGATAAAGAGAAATATTGATGGAAGAATCGGTTATGTGAGCCAGTTTGAAAAGGCAGAGAAAGAGCGTGAGATCACGGTGTTTGATTTTCTTGCGGAGGATTTTGTGCAGCTGCAGTCCGAGATGGAGGCCGTCTGCGCAGAAATGGGAACGGCAGACGATTTTGATGCACTGATGGAACGGTATCAACAGATTCTGGATGAGTCCACAGCCATGGATGTGGATCATTATGACAGCAATATTCACAGAGAATTGAAGACAGCCGGTCTTTCCGATTTGACCGATCTGGCGGTCTCGGCCATCAGCGGAGGTGAATATAAGCTTTTGCAGGTGATCCGCCAGATGCTTAAGAAACCGACCCTGTTGATCATGGACGAGCCGGATGCATTTTTGGATTTTAGCAATCTGAAGGGATTGAAAAACCTGATCAATAACTATTCGGGTACTTTGCTTGCAGTTACCCACAACCGCTATTTGCTGAATCATTGTTTCGATAAGGTACTGCACTTGGAAAACGCAGATATTCAGGAGTTTGAAGGCAATTTTGTGGAGTATAATTTTGCGCTGCTTGCCAAAAAGATCGAACTTCAGGAATTATCAGCCAAGCAGCAGGAAGAGATCGACAGAAGCCGTAAAATGGTGGAGAAATTGCGTGCGGATGCCACCGGGTATGCCAATGCTTCTTTCGGAAGAACGCTTCACGCCAAGGTATCCTATCTGGAGCGTCTGGAAGCAAGGAAAATCAAGGAGCCCTTTGTTGAACTGCGTCAGCCGGAAATCGTGCTGCCCCGGATTTCAG
>JAFOFP010000195.1 GCA_017387285.1 Lachnospiraceae bacterium | reverse complement strand
GGAAAATTCCCAGATCAGCCAAAGATGGGAGAATCCATCGATGCCGCGAAATGCAGAAGGGTTCCTGTATTCGGGTTGAAAAACGATGGTGGCCTCCAGCTCGTTTGCGATGCCGCTCTGGCGGGGAATGCCGAATTTTGTGGTAAAATCTGTATGGATATGTGCAATGGTTTTCATGGGGGTGGAGAAAGCGTGACATTTCATTATGATTATCACTTCCTATTTATATAGTATGGATGGTCCTTTGTTCAGTTATAGCCCGATTTGGCAAAAATAACAAGTCTTTTTTGCACAACCGATTCCAAAAAACGAGGAACAGTGGTATAATATCCAGAGAAAACCCCGGACGGCATTTTTTGAGGAGGTATTTATGTACACAGATTTGAAGCGCACCTGGGCAGAGATCAATCTGGACAATTTGGAATATAATTATCGAAGGCTGAGGGAGCGGATCGGAGATAGCTGTCGTTTCCTTGGTGTGGTGAAGGCCGATGCCTACGGACATGGAGCGGTGCAGGTGGCTTCTGTCCTGCAGCAGCTGGGAGCTGATTATCTGGCGGTATCCAGTCTGGACGAGGCCAGAGAGCTTCGGACAACCGGCATTACCATGCCGATCCTTTTGCTGGGGCACACCCCGGCTGATCAGGTGGGGCATCTCATTGAAAATTATATTACCCAGGCGGTGAGCTGTGAGAGCAAAGCCTTGGAATACGAAGCCGAGGCGGCAAAACTGGGACAAAAGCTGAGGGTTCATATTAAATTGGATACCGGTATGTCCCGACTGGGGTTCCTGTGTGCGGACGGTCATTTTGCAGGCGGTGTGGAGGCGGTCTGCCGCTCGGTGAACCTTCCCCATCTGGATGCGGAAGGCGTGTTTACTCACTTTGCTCTGTCTGATTGTGCCGGCGAGGAAGCTCGCCAATATACGATAAAACAGTTTGAATTATTTATGAAGGTGATCCGTGCTGTGGAGGAAAAGGGATTTGCATTCCGCATCCGCCATTGTGCCAACACGGGGGCGGTGGCCAACTACCCGGAGACATGGTTGGATATGGTGCGCCCGGGACTCTTACTTTACGGATACGGACCGGAGGCGGCTGCTTTGGGACTCAAGCCGGTGATGCAGTTAAAGACAGTGATCAGCACCATCAAGGTTTATGACGAGGGGACTTACATTAGTTACGGTGGAACGTGGAAGACTACTGAGCGGACCCGGATCGGTGTATTGCCCATCGGTTATGAGGATGGCTTGTTCCGCTGCCTGTCAAACCGCTATTCGATGCTGACGACGGAGGGAACGGCTCCTATCCGGGGACGGATCTGTATGGATATGTGTATGATCGATCTTTCGGGGAAACCCGGTGTGGATGTGGGCGATGAGGTGATCGTTTTTGGCGAAGGCCATCCGCTGGATGACATGGCCGACGCGGCGGACACGATTCCCTATGAGCTTACCTGTGCGGTTTCCAAACGTGTTCCCAGAGTATTTTATCGGAATGGCCGGGTTTGCGAGCAGGAATTGCGTATCCTGCGCTGAATGCATAAAAACAGTAAAAAATGTATATTCCACCCAAGAATAGAGGAAGAAAGTTCAAATATTAGGGGAAAAATCAAAAGAAAAACAATTAATTGGCCGAAATGATGCATTAAACCAAAATTTAGTGTGGAAAACGGTTGACAAAAATGCATGAACAGGGTAAAATCTATGCGTTACTCAATGTAGAGTTGAGTTTTTATACCCTCGATTCTGCTTTGAAACGCCTTTTTGCGTGGAGTTGCCATATACCATCGACACACGTAAAAATAAAAAACCTATATTATAAAGGAGGAAAAAAAATGAAGAAGTTTCTTGCTCTTCTGCTTGCTGTAGTTATGGTTCTGTCCATGGCAGCTTGCGGAGAAAAGACACAGCCCACCGAGGGCCCTAAGGCTACCGAGGCTCCCACTCAGGCTCCCACCGAGGCGCCTGCAGGAGAGACCGAGGCTCCCAGCGAGGAATCTACCGAGATCGTTCTCGAGGAGCTGACCGGTGTAGCTGGTGAGTATACCTACAGAGATTCTGTAAGTACTTTGGCAGCTAACTGGAACCCTCACACCTATCAGACCACTGATGATGCATATCCCGCAGATTTCCTGCGTGTAGGTCTGTACAGTTTTGTATTCAATGATGAGATCAACCCTGTAGAGGGTAAGGAGTCCTTCACTGGATACAAGATTATCCCTGAGATGGCAGCTAGCGAGCCCGTTGACGTTACCGAGAAGATTAAGGCTGAGTATCCTCAGTTCAATATTCCCGAGTCCGCAACTTCCGGTTATGCTTACACCATCGCTCTGAACCCCAACGCTGCTTGGGAGGATGGCACCCCCATCAACGCTGACACATATGTTTACTCTATGCAGCAGCTGTTGAACCCTGATCTGTTAAACTACCGTGCAACTGATTACTTTGCTGGTAACTTCAGTATCGCAGGTGCAGAGGCACGTGCTTACTCCGGCCTGATCCAGTATCTGGACAACGGCCTGAATGGTGCATATCAGATCGAGGATCTGGTTAAGAATGCTGACGGACAGTATGAGACTGCTGATGGCAAGAAGATGTTCATCGGTGTTGACATCGCTCTCGACTGGACCAGTGGAGATACTCTTAAGGATTATGTAGACACTTACGGTGAGCAGTACTTTGGTATGACCAAGTGGGCTGACCTGGTTGCTCTGATGACCGAGGATGGCGTTGTTCCTATGAACGATGAGACCCTTGAGATGCTGAAGGCTACTACCACCACTAACGCTGCATGGGGCGAGACCGATGCAGATCTGTTCAACTACCTTGCAATTGAGAAAGCGTATCCCGTAGTTGAGTATGATGGCACTGTTGGTCTGTTCAAGAGCGGCGAGTACGAGATCACTCTGGTACTTGGCAAGCCTCTGGCTGGTTTCAACCTGCTGTACAACCTGAGCGGAAACTGGATCGTACACAAGGATCTGTACGAGGCTAACCTGAAG
>JAFOFP010000024.1 GCA_017387285.1 Lachnospiraceae bacterium | reverse complement strand
CCTCCTGTGTCCGTTGATGTTTTCCTTATCTTCTTTTCTGGCAATATCCATCCAAAAATTCACCCATTCTTCTCATGGCCATCCGCAATTCCTCCACTTCCGGAAGCATGACAATGCGGAAATGATCCGGCTGTTTCCAATCAAATCCACTGCCGGGCACCAACAAAATATGAGTATGGTGAAGCAGATCCCGGGCAAACGTTCGGTCATCGGTAATATGAAACTTTTTTACATCCAGTTTAGGGAACAAATAAAATGCCGCACGGTTTTTGACAAAAGTCAGTCCGTCGATCTTTTCCAGTTCTTCCACTGCAGCATTCCTTTGCTCATAAATCCGTCCCCCGGGTGCGACCATGGATCGCGGTGTTTCCATATCTGCAATGGCCGCAGGGATCACCAACTGGGCCAGAGTATTGGAGCAAAGGCGCATACTGGTCAGCTGAACAATGCCCTGTCGATAAGCCTCTGTCAATGTTCTCGGTCCGCTGATCACCATCCATCCGCATCGATACCCACAGAGGCAATGGGACTTGGACAGTCCGTTCATGGTCACTACCGGCAAATCCGGTGCAAGGGACCCGATGGAAATATGTTCCAGCCCATCCATCACTAAACGATCGTATATTTCATCTGCAAAAATCAGCAATTCATGTTCTTCTGCGATCCGAACGATCTCCTCTAATATTTCCCGGGGATACAATGCTCCGGTAGGGTTATTGGGGTTGATCACCACAATAGCCTTCGTGCGGGATGTAATGTTCTTCCGGATATCCTCTGTATCCGGATACCAGTCAGACAGTTCATCGCACCGATAAAAGACCGGTGTGCCGCCTGCAATATGAACAGAATTCCCCCAAAGGGAATAGCTGGGTGTAGGTACCAGTACCTCATCACCCGGACCGATCAGCGGAAGCAACGCAAAGGAAACCACTTCGCTGACACCGTTTCCGATAAACACATCCTCCGGAGTAATCCCCCGAAGCCCTTTGTTTGTCTCATAGGCACAGATAGCTTCTCTGGCCTCTCTCATCCCCATAAAATCACAATATCCTACGCCCTTGGCTTCATTTCCTGCCAACGCATCCTCAATGCTTTTGGGGAGTCCGAATCCAAAGGCCGCCGGATTTCCGGTGTTTAGTTTTAATATTTCTTTACCCTGTCTCTGCATTTCCATGGCCTCCATAAACAGAGGACCACGAATATCGGAATGAACATGCAGCATCCGATCCGCACATTTCAGTGGATTCATCATTTTCTCCTGTACAGTTATAGTCATCACGTGGAGGCATGTGTATGTCACACATATTTTCCCACTGACACATTTATTTTTCCCTTTTTGCTGACGCTATCCTGTCCCAGATACTTAAACTTCCCAAAGCCTCTCGCCGAAACGATCTCGCCTTCTTTCAGTCCATAGCTATTGTTTTCACAGAGTTTTCCATCCACGAACACTCTCTTTGCCCGGAACAGTTCCAGACTGTCACCACGGGACAGATTATATACCTTGCTGATTACCGCATCAAGTCGAACTGAATTTACCTGCACTCGCACTTCCTGAATCTTGCGAAATGCAGAAAGCTCAGGGATATTTTCTGTGACACAGCAGCGCACCGGTGTGTGTCGGATCTGGGTCAGTTCTCCCGCCAAATAATCTGCCATTTTCTCCGTGCAAAAAATATAGGCCACATTGTCACAAAGCAGGATATCTCCAATGGTACTTCGATCGACCCCCAGATTCATCAGTGCTCCCAAAACATCCCGGTGACTTAACTGATCAGCAAATTTCTGATGACCCGGTTCTGCCTTGATGCAGCAAATGGGAAACGGCTCCTCATAACCCATCAGCTCCTCACTGCCAAGTCTCGCCATCTGTCGCTCGCAATCCTCGATCCCGCCAAAGAGGGTATAAGGTACATGAGGAAATTCCCGCGCTGACTGAAGAAAAACACTGGTCTCCGCCAACGTCATAAACCCGGTAAACTGATACTGACACTTGGTATAGGCCCGATCCGCCAGCTCCAAAAACCGTTTCCTTAACTGTTCATCCTCACTCATTTGGTTACCACCTTGCGGATATCGTCAATATGTCCCATGACCAGAAGGTGCTCATCAGCCTTAAACACGTAGCTCAGGCCGGTAAAGGGTCTGACTTTCCCGTCTTTTTTCGTTGCCAGAATATTCAGATTATATTTGGCACGAAAATCCAACGGCACTGTTTTTCCCACCCATTTGGGCATGGGCTCGATCTCATAGATGGAATAGCCGTCGGAAATTTCGATACAGTCAAAAATACTGTCGGAACTTTCACTGACGGCCAGACGTCTTGCCACATCCTTTTCCGGATAAATCACCTCGTCCGCACCGTTTCTCAGCAAAAACTTAGCCTGAATATCCTCGTCAGCCTTGCTGAACACCTTCTTTGCTCCCAACTCCTTCAGGGAACTGGTCACCTCCAGACTGCTCTGGAAATCTCCTCCGATACAGACAAAACAGGCATCAAACTCATCCACGCCAAAGCTTTTCAATACCGCCGGATTGGTACAATCCCCAACCTTAGCACTGATCACATAGGGAAGCATATCTTCCAGATTCTCCGCGTTTCGATCCACAATCATGATCTCGCACTTCTCTCTGGCCAACTCACGGCACAGATGATGTCCAAACGATCCCATTCCGACAATTAAAAATGATTTCATCTCTCCACCTCACCCAATGGTAATTTTCTCCGTCGGTGCAGTCACCGGCGGCAATGCTTTCTTCTCCAACAAAGCCGAACCGAAGGAAATACTTCCCACACGGCCACAATACATCAAAAAGATAATGACGACTCTGGACAACGTCGACAGGTCTCTGGTGATTCCCGTGGTCATTCCCACGGTGCCAATGGCCGAGAATGTTTCAAACAGCACATCCACCAGCCCCAGATCCTGTATCCCGCAAATCACCAGTGTTCCCATCAATGCCAGCAACAGATTGACAAACAACACATAGATGGCTTTTTTCAGACTGTCGTCCTCCAGCCGTCTGCCAAAGATGGTCGCGTGCTGATGTCCTTTCAGCCCGCAGACGGTATAAACCAGAATCACTGCAATGGTGGTGGTTTTGATACCTCCGGCTGTGGAACCTGAATTGCCTCCGATCAGCATGAGCATCATCGTCAATAATTTGCTGGAATTGCTCAACCCGGCTGTATCGGTGGTATTAAAACCTGCTGTTCTGGCTGTCACCGAATCAAACAAGGCTGTCAGGATCTGATCGCCCACGCTTAAATTCGCACCGAGATTGTTTCGCTCAAACAAAAAGAATAGCACCCCACCACCGAAAATGAGGAGTCCCGACATGGACAGAACAATTTTGGTGTGCAGAGCGTATCGCCGCACATGCCATTTCTTTTCTAGCAGATCGTCCCAGACCATAAAGCCCAAACCGCCAATGACGATCAATGCCATAAGGGTGCAGCTTACCAACCAATCACCACTGTAATCCACAAATGAAGCATAAGGTTCCTTCACTCCCATCAAGTCAAAACCGGCATTACAGAAAGCAGAAATCCCATGAAATATACTGAAGGCGATTCCTCGCCCCAGCCCAAATTCAGGGATGAATCGAATGGATAACAAAACCGCTCCCATTCCCTCAAACAGCAGCGTCCCGCAGACAATCCGTTTCACAAAGGGGACGATCCCGGCCACCTGAGTATAGCTGATACTTTCTACCATGACAGCCCGTTTTCTCAGCCCCATTCTCCTGCGCAGAGTGAGGAAAAACAGGGTCGCAATGGTCATGAAACCCAGACCACCGATCTGGATCAGCGTGATGATCACCACATGGCCAAAGGTACTCCAATAACTTCCGGTGTCCTTTACCACCTGTCCGGTCACACAGGATGCCGAAGTAGCCGTAAACAGGGCATCGATCACTCCCGTCCACTCACGGCTTTTGCTGGAGATCGGCAGCATCAGCAACACCGTTCCGATCATAATCATCAGGAAAAACCCCAGTGCAATGATCTGCGTATGGGTCATTTTGCGTCTCATCTATCTAACGCGCCTCCAATCACAAGAATATCTCGTACCTCACCTATATACAACACAGGCTGCCGCACGATACGTACGACAGCCTTCAGTCTCCTGCGTGTAAATTACATTTCTTCCAGTTTTTCGCGAATAGCCTTGATAAATGCCTCGCTATCCAGGGTTTTCGGATTTTCCATGGTGGTGATGGCTGCCAGATCCCCGGTCATCAAACCGCTCTCAATGGTTGTGAGGGTAGCTTTCTCCAACCGCTTCGCAAAGGCACACAGCTCGGGAAGCTGATCCAACTCACCGCGCTTATTCAACGCACCTGTCCATGCAAAGATAGTCGCCACCGGATTGGTGGAAGTCATCTCACCCTTCAAATAGCGATAGTAATGGCGCTGTACCGTGCCATGAGCCGCCTCATATTCATAGCAGCCGTCGGGGGATACCAGCACGGAAGTCATCATCGCCAACGAACCAAAGGCTGTGGCCACCATGTCGCTCATCACATCGCCGTCATAGTTCTTACATGCCCAGATATATCCTCCGTTGGAACGAATGACTCTGGCAACGGCATCATCGATCAGGGTGTAGAAATAAGTCAGTCCAGCCTCGGCAAATTTCTCTTTGTATTCCTTCTCGAAGATATCCTCAAAAATATCCTTGAAGCTGTGGTCATACTGCTTGGAAATGGTATCCTTGGTGGAGAACCACACATCCTGCTTCGTCGCCAGACCGTAGTTGAAGCAGCAGCGGGCAAAACTCTCGATGGACTTCACTGTATTGTGCATACCCATCGCCACACCGGGACCGTCAAACTGATGCACCAGCTGTCTCTCCTCGGTGCCGTCGGCTGCAGTGTAAACCAACTCACATTTGGTCCCTGCCTCCACACACTTATCCACTGCCTTATAAATATCACCGTAGGCATGACGGGCAAGGGTGATGGGACTGGTCCAGTTCTTTACATAGGGCTCGATCCCCTTTACCAAGATGGGAGCGCGGAACACAGTACCGTCCAGAATGGCACGGATAGTTCCGTTGGGGCTCTTCCACATTTTCTTTAAGTCATACTCCTTCACACGGGCTGCGTTGGGGGTGATGGTAGCACACTTGACCGCTACCCCAAGACGCTTGGTGGCCTCCGCAGAATCAACCGTCACCTGATCGTTGGTCTCGTCACGATATGTTAATCCAAGATCATAATACTCTGTCTTCAGATCCACAAAGGGAAGCAAAAGCTCCTCCTTGATCATCTGCCAAAGCACTCTGGTCATCTCATCGCCGTCCATCTCCACCAGGGGAGTGATCATCTGTATCTTGTTCATTGCTGTCGTCTCCTTTGCCGTCATGATTAGGGGAAAAACCCGCTTTTTCGTTATTTTACTACATACTATATAGGCATTTGACTATTCCGTCAATATGTTTATACAACCTCTTTACCGAGAGATCTCCTATCAGGTGTCAAAGCAGCTTCCGCCAATAAACTCTCTCAGAATCGAATTCCTCGCGATATCTTCCGTGTCGGCTACCAGGAAATAGTCAAAGAACTTTAGCAGCCGTTTCGCCTCCAGATATTCGGGACAATCTCTGGGCACTGCGAAAAGCAAGGGCTCCGCAAACGGTTTCAAAACCGCTAATTCATAGATCAGTGCCGTAT
>JAFOFP010000023.1 GCA_017387285.1 Lachnospiraceae bacterium | reverse complement strand
GCTGTTATTCCGCATCTATATTATTTTTTATCCGGAGGCAGGACACCATGTCCTGCTGCTCCTTCTGGTGTTTGTCGGTGTCATTCTGCTGATCATCGCCTGCCAGCTTTTCCGCTGGCCCGGCGGCGTACAGCCCGGAGGGGTGGTTTTATGCATTATCCTGTTCAACACTCCGGTGGATACCTATATTTCCTACTCCATCAACCGCATGATCGATACCGGTATCGGTGTACTGGTCGCCCTGCTGATCAACTGGATCTTTACCCGCGAGCGCGTGACCAGGTGGTTGATCGCAGCCCGTCTGCGCCGGAGCGAATAACCTGATATAAAAGAGACTTCCCATGATCTATTCTTCCCGAATTTCCCGTCTGCGCGCAGAGATGCAGGCGGCACAGATCGATTTTCTCCTCCTGACCCCCTCCACCGATCTGTTCTACCTCACCGGCATGCGGGGCAAAATGATGGAACGTCTGGTATGTGTCCTGATCAGTCAGGAAGACATTCATTTTATCTCCCCTCAGTTCGAGCTGGGCAATCTTAAGCCGGAGACCCGTTCTCTGTTTTCCTGCCATGGCTGGACAGACGGCGAAAACCCCTTTGATCTGGCTGATCGTCTTCTCCCCCATGGGGAAAAAACACTGGCTGTAGGCGGCCAGGTTCCCAGTTGGGTCCTTTTACCCATCCAAGCTCTACGCCCGGCCTATCATTTCTGCTCCGGGGAAATGCTGATGCGCAGTCTGCGCATGATCAAGGATGAAGAGGAATACCGCCTGTTAAAGCTGGCCCACCAGCGCAGTGACCGGGCCTTTTTGAAATTTCTTGAACATGATATCTGTGGCATGACTGAATATGAGGCAGGCAAGCTCCTCAATGGCTATCTGGATGCAGAGGGTATTGACCGCTCCTCCGGCAATGTGCCTCTGGTCTGTGCCGGCCCCAACGGTGCTCTCCCTCATCACGGTGCAGATCAGACGGTGATCAAGCCGGGAGATGCCGTAGTCATCGATTACGGCGGAGCAAATAAGCAGCTGGGATATTATACCGATACCACTCGAACCATTGCGGTCAAATACGCCTCCGATGAACTCAGAGAGGTGTACGATGTTGTGAACCGGGCTAATCAGGCAGCCTTTGAAACAGCCAAACCAGGAACCATGTGCTGTGACGTAGACCGCGCAGCCCGGGATCTGATCACAAAGGCCGGCTACGGTGACTTCTTTACTCACCGGGTAGGACATGGCCTTGGACTGGATGCCCACGAGCATCCCTACCTGTCCCACGATGTCACCTATCGCCTTGAGGCGGGCAACGTCTGCTCCGATGAACCGGGGATCTATCTCCCCGGAAAATTCGGTGTCCGCATTGAAGATACCCTGTTTATCCGCGAAAACGGTGCGGAACGGCTGACCCTTCTGGATCACACCCTTCATATTCTGCAATAATTTTAAATTTTTTGAAAAAAATTGCGCTAACCCCTTTATTTCTAACAAAAAAAGTGGTAGAGTATATGCGGTGTTTTTAATGCACACGCGCAGAAAGTAGGTATTTAATATGGAAAGATTAATTGGAACCGTTTCAAGAGGCGTTCGTTGTCCCATCATCCGTGAAGGTGACAACCTTGTAGATATTGTTGCTGACAGCGTGATTGCCGCTGCAGAGAGTGAGGGATTCCCCTTACGTAACCGCGACGTTGTCGGTATCACCGAGTCCATCGTTGCCCGTGCTCAGGGAAATTACGCATCTGTTCAGGATATCGCTGATGATGTGAAAGCTAAGACCGGCGGAGACACCGTAGGCGTTATCTTCCCTATTCTTTCCCGTAACCGTTTTGCCATCAACCTCAAGGGTATTGCCATGGGCTGTAAGAAAGTCGTTCTGATGCTCAGCTATCCCAGCGATGAGGTGGGCAATGCACTGATCACCTACGACCAGGTAGACGAGGCCGGCATCAATCCCTACTCCGACGTCCTCAGTCTGGAAAAGTATCGCGAGCTGTTCGGCGAGAACAAGCACGAGTTTACCGGTGTTGACTATGTAGAGTATTATTCCGAGATCGTCCGCGAGGCCGGTGCAGAGATCGAGATCGTATTCGCAAACCAGGCAAAGACCATCCTGAACTACACCAAGAATGTGATCACCTGTGACATCCACACCAGAGCACGCACCAAGCGCATCCTGAAGTCCATGGGCGCTGAGGTAGTTCTCGGTCTTGATGATATTCTGACCGCTCCCGTCAACGGCAGCGGATACAATGAGAAATACGGCCTGCTGGGCTCCAACAAGTCCACCGAGGACAAGATCAAGCTCTTCCCCAGAGAGTGTAAGGATCTGGTTCTGGATATCCAGTCCCGCCTTCTGGAAAAGACCGGAAAGCTGATCGAGGTTATGGTTTACGGCGACGGTGCCTTCAAGGATCCCCAGGGTAAGATTTGGGAGCTGGCTGACCCGGTTGTTTCCCCCGCATTCACCGACGGTCTGATCGGTACCCCCAATGAGCTTAAGCTGAAGTATCTGGCAGACAATGATTTTGCATCCTTAAGCGGTGCAGAGCTGAAGGAGGCGATCTCCAACAGCATCAAGGCAAAGCAGGACAATCTGGTTGGAAATATGGCTTCTCAGGGTACCACCCCCAGACAGCTGACCGACCTGATCGGTTCCCTCTGTGACCTGACCTCCGGTTCCGGTGACAAGGGTACACCCATCATTCTGATTCAGGGTTACTTCGATAACTATACCACTGACTGATCATAAAATATTCAAGGCAGTCCGATGAGCACTCATCGGACTGCCTTTTTGTTGTCAACATATGGCTGATTGCTGTCACAGAACAGCCTGACTCACATCTCACATCATCGGTTCTGCCTGCATAGCCTCCCGGCGCTTTCTCATCAGCTTTCTTCCGATCACAAACACCAGAACAAACAATACAGCCAGGCCCACCAGAACCCCGGCTCCCTTCATCATCTCCGCCGCAAGAATACTGATCAGGGGAGTTATCAATGCCTCCATCCCCGGCTCTGTGACTGCAACTACCTCCTTCACCGCATCACCCAGGCTCATGGATGTCAGGAAAATAAGACCTCCGCAAAGGGCATACACCACGGTCAGCCACATAAAGCCTTTAAACCGCACAAACCGGAACACAAGGATCAGTATGGAAATCACACCGATCACACCGATGATTCCCAAGAGAATCGTTCCGTCCCGCAGCATACGGACAGCCATCATTACCTCCTGAGTCAAGCCCAGATCCGCTGCAGAGGGAAACATTCCTGCAAACTCACCGGCATACTCCTTAAGCATCTCTGAAGTCATGGACCGGATCATCTCATCGGGAACCGGATATTCATCTCCGATCATGGCCTTAACGACGGGAACGATATCATCCAAATATTTCTGCAGGATATCATTGACTGTCTCCGGAGAAAGAACCACCTCGTCAACCTTTCCCTCCAACAGATCAAAGATGCCGTCCGCATAAACCTCCACAAGGTCATCCATCATCCCGGACTCCATCACGGTGGCAATCAGTTCCGGATCCAGACCGGACTCACCCATGGCTTCCTCCATGTCCATGCCTGCCAGCAGTTCCTTGTAATCAATGTTTTTTACCACTTTCTTCAGTGTGTCAGTCTCCGTAAAAGACCCTGCCGCAGAAATCACCGGTGCAGTGATCAACATTACAAACAGTACCAGACTCAGCACCAATGCCAGCAAAACGCCAAATACATTTGCAATTCCTTTTAATACCTTCATTGCTCTCTCCTTGTTTTCATTTGTTTTTTATCGTTTTATTATCCCATTCCGGGAATAACACCTCAGCAAATATCACTGATCCGATGGTAAACCGGCTTTCCCTTCTCAAAGGTACAGATCCAGGGAGTCAGCTCCTTCAGCTGTGCCAGTGTCTCAGTTATACGTCTGCCTACCGCCTCAGGTCTGTGGGCATCAGATCCGATGGTCAGAATCTCTCCTCCCATCTCCAGATAGCGTTTCACAAAGGGAAGCGGCGGCAGAGGCGCATCGCTCACCCGAAGTCCGCTGGTATTTACCTCCATTCCGATTCCTTTATCGATCAGCACGCGGAACACTTCCTCCGCATAGTCACCGTACTTCTCCATGGAATAGACCTCGTGGGCGGTGTTCTGATCCACCTTTGTGGGACAGGTCAGATGCCCCAGCACATGAAAATCGCCGTGAACCTTCAGACATTCTGCGGTAAACGCCAGATAATCCGCGTAGATCTCCTCTACCGTGTGTTTCTCCCAAAACTCGTCAAAAAAGATACACTCGCCCCTCACACTGTGAATGGAACCGATCACGAAATCATATTCCCGCTTCGCCATCTCCTCCAACAGTCTGGGGCGATTGTTTATGGTCATCCCAAACTCCATACCCAGGCGAATCTTCACCCTGGAAGAATGCAGATTTTCATAAGCCCGGTTATAATCCTCGATCCGATACACCGATGACGGTTCCGGCGCACCAACCTTTGCGTCCATGTGATCGGTAAAACAAATCTCCCTCAGTCCTGCCGCCTCCGCTGCAGCCACCATGTCTCTGGGATTCGCACTGCAGTCATCCGATACCCAGGAATGCATATGAAAGTCAAACATGATAATCCTCCTGTTCAATCTGTATGTCTTAACCCTGTCTTTTTTTGTAATATGATTAGTTCCCTCTATTCTATCATCTCGTGGAATTTTTTTCAATATTTTATCAATAATAGAAATATTTTCTTCTCCCGCTCATAGACTGAACAAAACGCTTGCTTTGCAGGGAGGCTTTTATGAGACGTGTCGTTTCTCTCATGCTTCTGATCTGCCTATGCTCCTTGCTGGGGGCCTGCGGTGATTCCTCCACCGCCGAAACCCGGACAGAACTGGATTTTACTGTGGTCACCCCCGATCAGATTCCCGGAGAGCTTCAGCAGATCCTTGGCAGCAAAAAGGAAGAGACCTTTGCCCTCACCTACACCGACGGCAATTATCTCTATATCGCCATCGGCGCAGGAAAACAGCCCACAGGAGGTTACAGCTACGCCATCCACGGATTGTGGCTGGCTGACAACGCCATCTACATCGACGTGGATCTTCTTGGGCCCAGTGTGGATGAACAGCAAAAGAAAATTCCTTCCTATCCTTATGTGGTAGTAAAACTGGAACACCGTGACGAACCGGTGGTATTTAAATGATCGAATAAAGGAGGCTCTATGGAACTGACAACTAAAATCATACATACGGCGGCCATCCGTGGGACGGCTCTGACACAGCTTACATTGGATGACGATTTTATCGTCCCGGATGTCCGGCCGGACATCGAGCGCATCATCGCCGATCAGGGGAATCTATCCATCACCGATGTGCGCAGATCCCCCGGAAAGGCGGACGTCAGCGGACATTTGGAATTTCAGGTCCTGTATCAGGCTCCCGGCGGACAAACGGCTCTCCCCCTGTGCGACAAACTGACCTTTACCGAGCGGGTGAATCTGGAGGGTCTGGAGGATCGGGATCACCTTCAGGTAAAAGGGGAGATCGAGGATCTCTCCATCGATGTGATCAATTCCCGGAAGATCAGTGTGAAAGCCATTGTCACCCTCACGCTTTCTGCAGAGAGCCTGGCAGATGTGGTTTTGCCTCTGGAGGTCTCCGGTTCCGCCTCCGAAACCATCCGCAGACCCCTTGAAGTCTCACGGCTGGCCCTGCGGCACAAGGATACCTGCCGCATCAAGGATGAATTTGATCTGCCCGCATCCCTTCCGGTCATCGGAAATCTCTTGTGGACCAGAAGCGCCCTGCGAAGCACAGAGCTGATCGCCGGGGACGGCAAACTGACCCTGAACGGAGAACTGGAAATCTTTTGCCTGTATAAAGGTGAAGCCGACCACATTCCCATCCAATGGGTAGAAAAGACCATTCCCATCCGACAGACCATGGAAATCCCGGCCATTACCCAGGAAATGATTCCCTTCGGCGAGATCCGGGCGGGCAATGTCTCCATTAAGGCGGAGGCCGATTACGACGGAGAACTGCGTGTAATCACCACAGAGGCTATCCTTGATCTGGATCTGCGGCTTTATGAGTCGGAGCGTTTTTCCATTGTCAGCGACCTCTACTCACCTCAGCTGGAGCTTTGCCCCCGGTATCACATGGCTGAATTGGAGAACATTCTGACCCGAAACAGCGCCAACATTAAGGTCAACGGAAAGTTGACTGTCGCCGGCGACGACCGGATCCTGCAGATTATCCATGCAGACGGGAAGGTCAGCCTGGATGATCAGCACCCCATTGCAGACGGAATCTCACTGGAGGGCACAGTAACCGTCCACGTGCTGTTTTTGACTGCCAACGACTCCATGCCGATTCAGTCCGTCACCGGGATCCTTCCCTTTACCTACACCATTGATGCCGTGGGCATAGATGACAACTGCCTCTATCAGCTCAATCCCTCTCTGGAAAGTCTGTCTGCCATGATGCTGGGCGGCAGCGATCTGGAGATCAAAGCAGGTGTCCGGGCGGATACCCTGATCCGCCGCAGCTTCACCTGCCCTCTGATCACCGAAGTGGAGGAACGACCCTTTGATGAGAAAAAGATCCATCTCCTCCCCGGCATCGTAGGCTATGTGGTGCAGGAAGAGGATACCCTGTGGAAACTGGCCAAACAGTTCCACGCCACGGTGGATTCCATTCGGTCGCTGAACCAGTTAACCTGCGATGACCTTCGAAAAGGCCAGAGACTGCTGATCATGAAGCAGAGCAGGCTG
>JAFOFP010000194.1 GCA_017387285.1 Lachnospiraceae bacterium | reverse complement strand
GCGTTCCTGGAGAAAAAACTGACCAGCCTTGCTCATTACGACACCATGATCCGTATCGGATATCTCGGTGCGGGAGCGTTCGCTTCCTACAGTATCGGTATGAACAGTTCCGCAAACGTAACTGCTCTGTACTACGATCCCTTCTTCGCATCTACCGGTGTGGCAGCGAACCTGCTGACCAGTGCACAGGTGACCGCAGTGATCGGTGGTATCGCCATTGCGTTGGGTGTTCTCACCTATTCCAAGAAGGTTATGATGACCGTTGGAAGCAGTATTGCCCCTCTGAATCAGATCGAAGGCTTTGTGGTAATCATTGCGATGGCACTGACGATTGTGATCATGGGTAACTGGATGGGTATCCCTGTATCCACCTCCCAGGCAGTTGTAGGTGCGGTTATCGGTGCAGGCCTGACCAAGGGAGCAAAGAACGTGCAGTTCGGCGTTCTTAAGCGTATTGCCGTTGCATGGGTAAGTTCCCCTACCGTAGCCGGTCTGATGGCTTACCTGATCGCATGGGCATCCAGCAGCTATTTTGGTTGATTGGAGTATAATGTCAAGTACATAAAGGTAAGATATTCCGATGAAGTGCGGATATATCGAAAAGAGGAAGCGGTGGAGACACGGCTTCCTTCTTTTTTGATACGAAGTCATTTCGTAAAATAATAATTCTTTGGCAGGCCCTGCGTATTTTGATTGATTATTTCCGGGGTTTCAGTTAAAATGTAATGTAACCGGTGTTTGATAAAGCAAGGAGGATTGGATATGTTATCATTTGAACAGCACACACCTACGAAAGTTGTTTTCGGAAAAGATACCGAGATGCAGGTCGGAAAGCTGGTAAAGGAATTCGGCGGAACCAGAGTGTTTATTGTATATGGCGGCGGCAGCGTTGTGCGCAGCGGTCTCCTTGACCGTGTGGTGAAGCAGCTGGAGGCAGAGGATATCATTTGTCGGGCCAGCGGCGGTGTAAAGCCCAATCCTACCCTTGCGAAGGCGAAAGAGTTGATCGCGGAATCCATAGCATTTGGGGCGGACTTTATTCTGGCTGTCGGCGGCGGCAGCGCCATCGATACCGGAAAGGCAGTTGCCCACGGCACAGCGAATCCCGACAAGGATTTCTGGGAATTGTGGCTGAAAAAGATTCCGCTGACAAAATCCCTGCCCATCGGCTGTGTGCTGACCCTGTCTGCAACGGGAACGGAAATGAGCAATTCCGCAGTGCTGACCAACGAGGAAATTCATAGCAAGAAGGGGCTCTCCACACCGTTCAATCGCCCTGCCTTTTCCATTATGAATCCGGAACTGACCTATACCCTTCCGGATTACCAGGTGAGATGCGGTATCGTGGATATTATGATGCACACCATGGACCGTTATTTCTGCGGGTCTGCCGGCTGGGGCAATGAACTGACCGATCAGATCGCTGAGTCTGTACTTCGGGTGACCATCGCAGCCGGCCGCGTGGCGGCAAAAAATAAATGTGATTACGATGCCATGAGTGAATTGATGTGGGCGGGAAGCCTTTCCCACAACGGTCTCACCGGTTTGGGCGGTATTCGTGATTTCAGTACCCACGGCCTGGGCCATTCCCTGAGTGCATGGTTCGATACCGCACATGGAGCCAGCCTGTCCGTGCTGTGGGGGTGGTTTGCCGAGTATGTGTGGAGGGAGATTCCTTCCCGTTTCGCCCGCTATGCCCGTAACGTCTGGGGTATTGTGGAGGAAGATGATGAGAAGGCTGCGCTGGCGGGAATCAAGGCTACCGTAGACTATTTTAAAGAGCTGGAGATGCCTACCTGTTTCTCTGAGGCTGATATCCCGGTGCAGAGTGAAGAGATGCTGGCTACCCTTGCCGATGCACCCACTGCAAACGGAACGGGGACTCTGGGCAGTATAAAAAAACTGACCAAGGCTGATGCCATCGAGATCTACCGGATGGCAAATCACTGATGAATTGTACGCGGAAAAATACTTGAAAAATAAGTGAAAAAGTGGTTGACACACCCGACATCGTGTGCTATATTTAGGAGGCTGTGACAACCAGGCTCATCAGGAAACCTATGCCCCGGAAGACTGGCAGGACCGGGTTGATGCAGAGAGATGAAATCATTGTTGTGAGATAAACAAGGAGGTTTACCGATGAAGACATTTATGGCTAGTCCGGCTACCATTGATAGAAAGTGGTATGTAGTAGATGCACAGGGACAGACTCTTGGTCGTCTGGCATCTGAAGTAGCTAAGGTTTTGAGAGGAAAGAACAAGCCGATCTACACTCCTCATATGGATTGCGGCGATTATGTAGTTATTGTTAATGCTGATAAGATCGTTGTTACCGGCAAGAAGCTGGATCAGAAGATCTACTATCATCATTCCGGATTCGTTGGCGGCATGAAGGAGACCACTCTGAGAGAGATGCTCCAGAAGAAGCCCGAGCAGGTTGTAGAGCTTGCAGTTAAGGGTATGCTTCCCAAGGGACCTTTAGGAAGACAGATGAACACCAAGCTTCATGTATACGCAGGCGCTGAACATCCTCATGCTGCTCAGAAGCCCGAAGTACTGACATTTTAATCGAGGCGCTGGAAGGAGGAAATTATAGTGGCTACTACAAAATTCTACGGAACTGGAAGAAGAAAGAAATCCATCGCACGTGTTTACCTTGTACCCGGTACCGGTGTGATTACTGTAAATAAGAGAGATCTGGACGAGTATTTCGGTCTGGAGACTCTGAAGGTTATCGTTCGTCAGCCCCTGGTTGCTACCGAGACTGCTGACAAGTTCGATGTTATCGTTAACGTTCATGGCGGCGGCTTCACCGGCCAGGCTGGTGCTATCCGTCACGGTCTGTCCAGAGCACTGCTTCAGGCAGATGTTGACTACCGTCCTGTACTGAAGAAGGCAGGCTACCTGACCAGAGATCCTCGTATGAAGGAGAGAAAGAAGTACGGTCT